>JAQSVY010000030.1 GCA_029266935.1 Burkholderiales bacterium | reverse complement strand
CGCAGGTGGCGCAGAAGTACGGCACCGTGTATTTCAACACCAACTCGAGCTCGCCCACCGAGTCGGGCAAGGACTGCCACCGGGTGAAGTTCGTCTGGGACGGCAACGGCACCAACTTCGCGCACGCCATCGTCAAGAACGCGATGAAGGTGAACGGCCGCAACTGGGTGCTGCTCACCAACGACTACGTCTGGGGGCACAACACCTCGAAAGCGATGCGCGGCATCATCGAGGCAAACGGCGGCAAGGTGGTGGAAGAGCTGCTGGTGCCGCAGAACACCCGCATCGGCACCGCGGTCGGCGGCGACGACATCAAGGCGCTGCGCCAGCAGGTGGTGCAGACCAAGCTCGACCGCTCCTACGCCTGGATCAACAACCAGCAGGACTGGCCCGACGTCTACGGCCTGGGACCCGACGCGGTGTTCGGCGTGTTCGGCACCACCTGGTATTACCGCCTCGGCCTGCCCGGCGTGAAGGAGTTCGTCGCCAAGTACCAGAAGACCTACCCCGGCGTGCAGATCAAGGTGCCGGGCAACGTCTTCCACAACGGCTACATGGCCACGCGCGAGCTGCTGCGCTGCATCGAGGAGGCCGGCACCACCAACAACCTCGCCGTCATCAAGAAGCTCGAGGGCCGCAGGATGAGCGCGGCGGACCGCATGCAGCACCACGACGCGTGGATCGATCTACATGGCGGCCTACAACGACAAGCCCGCGGAGCCCGACGACATCTTCAGGATCATGTCGCAGGTGCCGCCGCAGGAAGTCGCCGACCAGGACGCGCCCAAGGCCTGCAAGCTGGAGAGCTACGCGCAGACGCCGAGCTACGAGCAGTAGAAGGCGTTGCAGCTGGATTGGCTCGCCAATCTCCTCCCTCACCTCCTGAACGGGGTGAGCCTCGGGCTGCTGTTCGCGCTGATCGCCCTGGGGTTCATGCTGATCGTGGGGGTGATGGAGGTGATCAACCTCGCGCACGGGTCGCTGTTCGCGCTGGGGGCTTACGTAGCGATCTTTCTTCTGGGCTTCAATTTTCCTTTCTATGCCGCATTCCTGACCGCTCCCCTCCTGGTAGCCCTGGTCGGCATGGTGCTCGAGCTGTGCCTGCGACGCACCTACGGCAAGGACGCGCTGTACGGCCTGCTGCTGACTTTCGGCGCTGCGCTGGTGATCGAGGAGGTGATCCGCCTCGCCTGGGGCTCGGGGGAGAAGCAGCTCCTGGTGCCCGCCGAGCTATCGGGCGCGATGGTGGTGGGCGGGCTGATCTATGCCAAGTACCGGCTCTTCGCCAGCCTGGCCGCCATCGCTTTGATTCTTTTATTGTGGTTATTCCTGGAAAAGACGCCCTACGGTGCGATGATCAAGGCCGGCGCGCACGACTCCGAGATGGTGCGCGCCCTCGGCATCAACCTGACGCGGCTGCGCCTGTTCGTCTTTGCGCTGGGCACCGCGCTCGCGGCGATTGCCGGCATCGTGCTCGCGCCGATCTGGGGCGTGCGCCCGCACATGGGAGTCGACGCGGTGGTGCCGGCCTTCCTCATCATTGTCCTCGGCGGCGTCGGCAGCTTCTGGGGCGCGGTGGCGGGCGGCCTGATGGTCGGCATCGTCGTCGGCGTCACCGGCGCCTACGCCTCGGAGTGGTCGCTCCTTTCCATGTACCTGCTGCTGATCGCGCTGGTAACCTTCCGGGCCCGGGGACTCGCCGGCAGGAAGACCGCGCTTGAGAACTGATCTGAGGGGAAAGACCGCCGTCGTCACCGGCGCCGCCGGCGCCATGGGCCGCGCCGTGGTGCGGTTCCTCGAGGAGGACGGCCTCAAGGTCTACGGGCTCGATCTACGCGGCGATTTCGTCTGCGACATCACCGACCCGAACGCGGTGAAGGAAGCCGTTCGCCGTATCGGTGAAGTGGATGTGCTGATCAACAACGCCGGCGTCCTGTCCAGCAACAAGGCCGAGGCGACTACGCCCGAGGAATGGCGCAAGGTGCTCGCCGCCAACCTCGACGGCGCTTTCTACCTGGCGCGCGAGGTGATCCCGGGCATGAAGGCGCGCCGCTGGGGGCGCATCGTCAACACCTGCTCGCTCGCGGCGAAGACCGGAGGTCTCACGGCCGGCACCGCGTACGCGGTGTCGAAGGGCGCCCTCACCTCGCTCACTTTCTCGCTCGCGCGCGAGCTCGCGCCGCACGGCGTGACGGTAAACGGCATCTCGCCCGCCTACGTGAGGACGCCGATGGTCACCGAGGGGCTCACCGAGGCACAGCGCCAGGCGCTGCTCGCGCAGATCCCGGTCGGGCGCTTCTGCGAGCCAGAGGAGTTCGCCCACGTGGTGCGCTTCCTCGTCTCACCCCTTGCCGGGTTCATCACCGGCGAGATCGTCGACCTCAACGGCGGATTGGTGATGGATTGAACCTCAGGAACAAAACTGCTTTCGTTCCGGGAGGCTATGGCGGCCTCGGCGCCCCGATCTGCCTGGCCCTGGCGAAGGCAGGTGCCACAGTGGTCGTCGCCGGCCGGGATCCGCGCAGGGCTCGCTCGCTCGCAACGAAAATCAATGGCCGGGCCGTGGCGCTCGACGTGCGGGATATTTCTTCGATCGAGAAAACCGTTTCCGCGCTCGGGCGCATCGACATCCTGGTGAATTGCGTCGGCATGCAGCGCGAGCAGAGGCTCGAAGAGGTGACCGAGGCGGCCTTCGACGAGCTCCTCGCCACCAACCTGAAGGCGGCGATGTTCCTCGCGCAGGCGGTGGCGAAGCGGCAGAAGCGCGGCAGCAAGCAGGTGCACCTGCTCTCGGTGCGCGCGCAGCTCGGGCTGCGCGGGCGCGGCTACTCCGCGTACTGCGCCACGAAGGGCGGGCTGGCGATGCTGGTGAAGCAGCACGCCTGCGAGCTGGGCGCGCGCGGCATCTGCGTGAATGGGGTGGCGCCGACGGTCGTTCGTACCGAGATGGGCGCGCACTGGCTGAAGAACCCGAAGACGCGGGCCTGGCTGAAGGAGCGCATCCCGCTCGGGCGGGTCGCCGAGCCGGCCGACGTGGTGGGCGCGGTGCTGTTCTTCTGCTCGCCGGCGAGCGACTTCGTCACCGGCCAGATCCTCTACGTGGACGGGGGCATTACGGCTTCACAGTAGCGCGCTGCTTCCCGCGCTGCAGGTTCTCCATGAACGTCGTGTTCGGGCAGAAGGCGTCCGCATCGTCGCGCTCGCCGGCGAGCCAGTGCTCGCACTCGTCGAGGCTCGCGCACATCGTGCAGCGGCGCACGGCGACGGCGAAAGCGCGCTCCTGCCCCGCCGCGTCCGCCGGCTCGAGCCCGCGGCGCGTCATTGCCTGCCAGATCGGCAGCGTGCGCGTCTCGCTCGTGGCCCGCCGCCACGCAACGACGGACAGCCACACGGCCGCGGCGGCCACGAGGAGCAGCCCCACGATGCCCACGGTGAAAAGGAAGGTGTCCATGCCGGCACGCTACGCCGCTCCGGGGCCCCCATCTTGATCTATCTCAAGCCGCACAATGGCGGCATGCCCGCGCCCCTCGCGCCCGCCCGCCTGGCGTTCAAGGACGGCGTCCCCTACTCCGAGGCCTTCGGCGACGTCTACCACAGCGCCGCCGGCGGCCCCGGGCAGGCCGAGCACGTGTTCCTTCGAGGCAACGGGCTGCCCCAGCGCTGGACCGCTCGCCGCCGCTTCGTCATCCTCGAGACCGGCTTCGGCGCCGGCCTCAACTTCCTCGTCACCTGGCAGGCCTGGCGGCGCGACCCGCGCCGCTGCGAGCGCCTGCACTTCGTCGCGGTCGAGAAGCACCCGTTCACGCTCCCGGACGCCAAGGAATTTCATTCTTCGTACCCGGGTCTGCAGGACGAAGCGGCGGCCCTGCACGCGCGCTGGCCGCTGCTCGTTCCCGGCGCGCAGCGCCTCGAGCTCGACGGCGGCCGCGTCGTGCTCACGCTGCACCTCGCGGACATCAAGGTCCTGCGCGACCTGCGCCTTGCCGCCGACGCCGTCTACCTCGACGGCTTCTCGCCGGGCAAGAACCCCGACATGTGGACGCCGGCGCTGATGCGCTCGGTCTCGCGTTTGTGCGCCGCCGAGGCCACGGTCGCGACCTGGACCGTCGCCGCCCCGGTGCGCGAGGCGCTCGAGCGCACCGGCTTCGCGGTGGAGAAGCGCCCGGGCTACGGCCACAAAAGGGAAATGCTGGTTGCGCGGAGCGCGAGAGGAAAAACTGTTTCCTCATTTGAAAGACGGGCTGTTGTCATCGGCGCCGGGCTCGCCGGCGCCGCGGTGTGCGAGCGCCTGTGCGCGCGCGGCTGGGAGGTCGAGCTGCACGAGCGCCACGCCGAGCCGGCGCAGGAAGCCTCGGGCAACCATGCCGGCACTTTCCATCCGCTCGCCACGCCCGACGACAGCGTCATGGCGCGCATTACCCGCAGTGCATGCCTGTATTCCCAGCAACGCTGGCCATTCCTCGAGAACCTGCGGTGGGACCCCTGCGGCGTGCTGCAGCTCGCGCGCACCGCGAAGGAGGAGTCCTCGCAGCAGCGCGCGGTGGCGGGATGGCCGTCCGAGTATGCGCAGTACGTGACGCGCGCGGAGGCGGCCGCGCACGCCGGCGTGCCGGTGCCCGCGGGCGGCCTGTGGTTTCCGCACAGCGGCTGGATCCAGCCGCAGAGCCTGGTACGCGCGCAGCTGGCCGCCTGCGGAAGTCTCTTGAAAAAGAACTTCGGCAGGAAAGTCGAGAAACTTCCTCAGGCCCCCATCGTCATCCTCGCGAATTCCGCCGAGGCGCCGAAGCTGCATCCCGTGCCGCACCTCAGGCTGCGGCGCGTGCGCGGCCAGCTCACGCACGTGCCGCAGGCGCGCATCGAGCCGCCGCACGCCGTCGTGCTCCGCGGCGGCATGGTGCTGCCGCCGGTCGGCGGCGTGTGCGTGGTGGGCGCTTCCTACGACCTCGACGACGACGATCCGGCGCCGCGCGAGGACAGCCACGCGGGGAACCTCGAGCGGCTCGAGTACGTGCTTTCGCAAAAAGTTGAAAGAACCGCGCTCGCGGGCCGCGTCGCCTTCCGCGCCGTGACGCCCGACCGGCTGCCGGTGGTCGGGAAGATCGCCGAAGGGGTCTACGGCGCCTTTGCCTACGGCTCGCGCGGGCTGGTGTGGGCGGCGCTCGCCGCGGAGCTGATCGCCTGCGAGCTCGAAGGCGAGCCGCTGCCGGTGGAAGGCGCGCTCGCGGAAGCGCTGCACCCGTCGCGTTTCGCGCGACGGGCCTCCGCCAGGCTCAGGCAGGCCTGAGGATCGA
Organism: Burkholderiales bacterium; assembly: GCA_029266935.1. Lineage (GTDB taxonomy): Bacteria > Pseudomonadota > Gammaproteobacteria > Burkholderiales > SG8-39 > SCGC-AG-212-J23. The sequence goes on along the minus strand of JAQSVY010000030.1, from coordinate 5,026 downwards.
GCGGTTGGCTTCCTTGACGTCGCGCAGGCCGCACAGCGCCATCGTGACATCGAGCTCTTTCTCGATGATCTCGAGCGAGCGCGTCACGCCCGCCTCGCCCATCGCGCCCAGGCCGTAGGCGAAGGCGCGGCCGATCAGGGTGCCGCGCGCGCCCAGCGCCAGCGCCCTCAGCACGTCCTGCCCCGAGCGGATGCCGCCGTCGAACCACAGCTCGAGGCTGCTGCCGAGGGCGTCGGCGATCTCGGGCAGCGCGCGGATCGAGGAGATGGTGCCGTCGAGCTGGCGGCCGCCGTGGTTGGAGACCACGATCGCGTCGACGCCGCTTTGCGCGGCGATCTTCGCATCATCGACGTCGAGAATGCCCTTCAGGATGAGCTTGCCGCCCCAGAGCTTCTTCACCCACTCGATGTCCTTCCACGATAGCGTCGGGTCGAACTGCCCCGCGATCCAGTGGGCGAGCGTAGTGAGGCTCTTCGCGTCGGGAATCTGCCCCTCCAGGTTGCCGAAGGACTTGTGCCTGCCGGTGAGCACGTTCAGCACCCAGCCGGGCTTGCGCAAGACATCGAAAAAAGTGCCGGCCGTCAGACGCGGGGGCACCGCCAGCCCGTTCTTCAAGTCGCGGTGGCGCTGGCCCTGGATCTGCAGGTCGAGGGTGAGCATCAACGCCGAGCAGCCCGCGGCCTTGGCGCGCTCGACGAGCGAGGCGGAGAAGCCGCGGTCGCGCATCACGTAGAGCTGGAACCAGAAAGGCTTCTTCACGACGGAGGCCACGTCCTCGATCGAGCAGATCGACATGGTCGAGAGCGTGAAGGGCACGCCGAAGCGCTCGGCGGCGCGCGCCGCCAGCATCTCGCCGTCGGCCCAGTTGAGCCCGGTGAGGCCCACCGGGGCGAGCGCCACCGGCATGCGCACCTCGTGCCCGGCCATCGTAGTGCGAAGCGACCGATGCTCGACGTCGATGCCGACGCGCTGGCGCAGCGCGAGCGCGTCGAGGTCGCTGCGGTTGGCGCGCAGCGTGCTTTCGGCATACGAGCCGCAGTCGACGTACTCGAACACCGCCCGGGCGACGCGCTTCTTCGCCATCGAGCGCAAATCGTCGATGCAAGTCACCACGGGCATGTCGTGGCATTTTACAATGCGTAATGACGATGGCGACGCCCAGGGACAGGGACGAGGCGAAAAGCCCGATCCAGGTAATCGACCGCATGATGCGGTTGCTGGAGGTGCTCGCCGAGCACCCCGAGCCCCTCGGGCTGAAGCAGATCTCGCAGTACACGGGGCTGCATCCCTCGACCGCGCACCGCATCCTCTCCTCGATGTCCGCCGACCGGCTCGTCGACCGCGTCGAGCCGGGAAGCTACCGCCTGGGCATGCGCCTGCTCGAGCTCGGCAACCTCGTGAAGTCGCGCATCAGCGTGCGCGAGCTCGCCCTGCCGATGATGCGCGAGCTGCATTCCCAGACCGGCGAAACCGCCAACCTCTCGGTGCGCCACGACGACGAGATCGTCTACGTCGAGCGCACCTCGTCGGGGCGCTCCGCCATGCGCGTCGTGCACGTGATCGGCGCGCGCGCGGCGCTGCACGTCACCGCCGCGGGCAAGCTCTTCCTGCTGGAGGAGGGTTTCGCGCGGCTGCGCGAGTACGCCAAGCGCACCGGGCTCGCCCCGCACACCAGGAACACGCTTTCCAGCATCACCCTCCTCGAGCGCGACCTCGAGCGCATCCAGCTCCAGGGCTATGCCACCGACAACGAGGAGGCGGAGATCGGCGTGCGCTGCGTCGCTGCCGGCATCCGCGACGACGCCGGGCGGCTCATCGCCGCGCTCTCGCTCTCGACCCCCGCCGACCGCATGAAGCCCCAGTGGGGGCCGCTCGTGAAGGAAACCGCCGACCGCATCTCGCGAACGATCGGGCACCAGCCGACGACGCGCATAGGCATCGCCTGAAGCATTTCCTCGAAGACGTCGTGGCGGGGCTGTCCCTGCCGCAGAAAGCAATCCCGCCGAAGTACTTCTACGATGCCGCCGGCAGCCGGCTCTTCGAGCGCATCTGCCGCCTGCCGGAGTATTACGTGACGCGCGCGGAGCTCTCGCTCACGCGCCTGCATATCGCGGCGATCGCGCGCTTCGCCGGCAGGGGCTGCGAGCTGGTGGAGTACGGCAGCGGCGAGAGCATGAAGACGCGGCTCCTCATCCGCGCGCTCAGGCCCGCGGCCTATCTGCCGGTCGACATCTCGGCGGCAGCGCTGCAACAGGCGGCGAAGCAGCTGGCGCAGGATTTCCCCTGGCTGAAGATCGTTCCGGTGCTCGGCGACTTCTCGCGGCCGATCGAGCTGCCCGCGCCGCGCGCGGCGCGCCACGCCTCGAGGGCCGGGCGCGTCGTCTACTTCCCCGGCTCGACGATCGGCAATCTGGATCCGGAGGAGGCGCACGCCTTCCTCGCCATGACGCGCGACCAGGCCGGGCGCATGCTGGTCGGGGTGGACCTGAAGAAGGACGCGAACGTGCTGCACGCCGCGTACAACGACTCGCGCGGCGTCACGGCGGCCTTCAACCTGAACATCCTCGCGCGCATCAACCGCGAGCTCGGTGGCGACTTCGATTTGCGGCGCTTCGCGCACTATGCCTTCTACAACGCGCCGCTCGGGCGCATCGAGATGCACCTCGTTTCGCTCGCGCGCCAGCGCGTGCGCGTGGCCGGGCACCGCTTCGGCTTCGAGCGCGGCGAGTCGATCCACACCGAGAACTCCTACAAATATTCGGCCGAGGGCTTCCGCGCGCTGGCAGCGGCGGCGGGCTACACGGGGAAGAGGCTGTGGACGGACCGCAAAGGGCTCTTCGCCCTGCACGGCCTGACTGCGGTCTAGAAATTCGGGGTCTGACCCCGAATTCCGGCGCTAGCTGCTGTGGCCCGGGCCGGCGGTGCTCTCGAGCCACTTGCGGATGCGGTTCGCGTCGCCGATCCGCGACTGGCGGCCCCATGAGTCGAGCAGCACCACGATCAGGTCTTTGGAGCCGAGGTGCACGCGCATCACCAGGCAGCGCCCGGCCTGGCTGATGTAGCCGGTCTTGGAGAGCTCGATGTCCCACTGCGAGCTGCGCACCAGGCGGTTGGTGTTGCCGAACGAGAGCGGCCGCTTGGACACGGTGACGGTGCCGCGCTCGCGCGTGGAGTACTCGCGGATGAGCGGGTAGCCGTTTGCCGCGCGCACGAGGCTGGCGAGGTCGCGCGCGCTCGAGACGTTCTCGGGGGAAAGGCCGGTGGGCTCGACGAAGTGCGTATCGGTCATGTCGAGCTTCGCCGCCTTGGCGTTCATCGCCTCGACGAAGGCGTCCATGCCGCCGGGGTAGGTGCGTCCGAGCGCGGCGGCGGCGAGGTTCTCGGAGGCCATCAGCGAGAGCATGAGCAGCTCGTCGCGCGTCAGGCTCGCGCCGCTGCGCAGGCGCGTGCGGCTGCCGCGGATGGCGCGCGTGTCGTCGCGGCTGAGCACGATCTTGGTCTGCAGGTCGAGGCCGCGATCGAGGATCACCATCGCCGTCATCAGCTTGGTGATCGAGGCGATCGGCACGATGGCCTCGCTGTTCTTGTCGATCACCGCCTCGCCGGTGGCGGCGTCGAGCACGAGCGCGGAAGAGGAGCGCAGGAATACGGCCTTCTGTTTCTTGACCTCATCGGCCTGCGCGAAGCCGATGGTGAGGAAGAGCGCGATGAACAGCGCGAATGCGGCAACAAGGCCTTCCAGCGGATGCAGCTTTCTTTGCATTGCAGTAAATCTTCCCTGAGCGACGACGTTTTTCTTAGTGACCGTCCATGCCCTATATGGCGTATGGACTTGTGGCATCCTACCCTACAGGAAGAAAAAAATGCAAACAAAATCATGGGGTAGGAACTAGTTCCTCGAAAACCCATGAAAGAATTTGTTATGTCGGGCTGAGGCTACAGGGCTTCTGCCTGCTCGAGCTTGGCCTGAGCTTCGGCCTGCTCTTGCTGCAGCGCCCACATTCTTGCGTATTCCCCTTGAAACTCAAGGAGTTGCCTATGCGTGCCGCGCTCCACGATGCGGCCGCGGGCAAGTACCAGGATCTGGTCGGCATCCATGACCGTGGACAGGCGGTGGGCGATGACTAACGTGGTGCGTCCCTGCGACACCCGCTCGAGCTCGGCCTGGATCGCCTTCTCCGCGCGCGAGTCGAGCGCAGAGGTCGCCTCGTCGAAAATGAGGATGCGCGGGTTCTTCAGCAGCGCGCGCGCAATGGCGACGCGCTGCTTCTCGCCACCGGAGAGCTTCAGGCCGCGCTCGCCCACCATGGATTGATAGCCCGCTGGGAGAGATTCAATGAACTCGTGAATGTGCGCGGCGCGCGCCGCCTCCACGACCTCCTTGTCGCTCGCCTCCGTGCGGCCGTAGCGGATGTTGTAGAGGATGGTGTCGTTGAAGAGCACCGTGTCCTGCGGCACGATGCCGATCGCCGCGCGCAGGCTGCTCTGCTTCATGTACCTCACATCGACGTCGTTGACGAGGATCCTTCCCCCGGAAACGTCATAGAAGCGGTAGAGCAGCCGCGCGAGCGTCGACTTTCCCGATCCGGAGTGGCCGACCACCGCGACGCGGTTGCCGGCAGGAATGGCGAAGTTCACATCGAAAAGAATCTGTCTTTCGGGTTCATAGCTGAAGGACACTTTTTCGAACTCGACGGTGGCCGGCCCCACGGACAGCTCGGGCGCGCCGGGCCGGTCGCGCACCTCCTGGTGCTCCGAGAGCAGCGAGAACATGCGGTCCATGTCGAGCAACGACTGCTTGACGTTGCGGTACACCATGCCCAGCACGTTGAGCGGGATGTAGAGCTGGATGAGCAGCCCGTTCACCAGTACCAGGTCGCCGAGCGTGAAAGTGCGCGCGACCACGCCTTCGGCGGCGAGCAGCATAAGCGCGGTGACCGCCGCGGCGATGATCAGGCTCTGCCCGATGTTGAGCAGGCCGAGCGAGGACTCGCTCTTCGTCGCCGCGTCCTCGTACTTCCTCAGG
>JAQSVY010000029.1 GCA_029266935.1 Burkholderiales bacterium | reverse complement strand
GAGCGCGACCTGCAGCGCGAGGCAGGGTACTCGGAGGACTACCGGGAGGGCGTGACGGCGTTCAAGGAGAAGCGTCCGCCACGCTTCAAGGGAAAATGATCGCTTTTCCTCTGGAAGGCATCGAGAAGGCCCCGCTCGAGAGCCTGAAAGCTCTGCAGCTCGAGCGCCTGCAATGGTCGCTCAGGCACGCCTACGAGAACGTGCCGCACTACCGCAAGAAGTTCGACGCCGCGGGCGCGAAGCCGCAGGACTGCCGCTCGCTCGCCGACCTCGCGCGCTTCCCTTTCACCACCAAGGCCGACCTGCGCGAGACCTACCCCTTCGGCATGTTCGCCGTGCCGATGGACCAGGTGGTGCGCATCCACGCGTCCTCGGGCACCACCGGCAAGCCGACCGTGGTCGGCTACACGGCGAAGGACATCGACACCTGGACGCACGTCATGGCGCGCTCGATCCGCGCTGCCGGGGCGCGTCCTGGCAACAAGGTGCATGTGGCGTACGGCTACGGGCTCTTCACCGGCGGCCTCGGCGCGCACTACGGCGCCGAGCGCCTGGGCCTGGCGGTGGTACCGCTCGGCGGCGGCATGACCGAACGCCAGGTGCAGCTGATCGCCGACTTCAAGCCCGAGATCATCATGGTGACGCCGAGCTACATGCTCGCCATTGCCGACGAGATGGAGCGCCAGGGCATCGATCCGCGCAAGACCTCCCTGCGCATCGGCATCTTCGGCGCCGAACCGTGGACGAACGAGATGCGAAGGAATATCGAAGAGAGATTGAAGATAGAAGCCATAGACCTCTATGGCCTCTCCGAAGTCATCGGCCCGGGCGTGGCGCAGGAATGTCTCGAGACCAAGGACGGCCTCACCATCTGGGAGGACCACTTCTACCCCGAAGTGGTCGACCCGGCGAGCGGCGCGCCACTTCGCGATGGCGAGAAGGGCGAGCTCGTCTTCACCTCGCTCACCAAAGAAGCGCTGCCGGTGATCCGCTACCGCACGCGGGATCTCACGCGCCTGCTGCCGGGCACCGCGCGCACCATGCGCCGCATGGAGAAGATCACCGGGCGCTCCGACGACATGCTCATCATCCGCGGCGTCAACGTCTTTCCCTCGCAGATCGAGGAGCTGATCCTCAAGCAGCCCAGCCTCTCGCCGCACTACGTGCTCGAGCTCTCCAAAGACGGGCCGCTCGACCACCTGACGGTGCTCGTCGAGGGCAAGGGCGGCGAGGCCCTGCGCCATGACATCAAGTCCTACATCGGCATCACGGTCGACGTGAAGGAAGTGCCGATCAGCTCCATCGAGCGCTCGATCGGCAAGGCGAAGAGGGTAGTCGACAAACGCCCCAAAGGGGCTTAGCGACAAGCGCCCGAAGTAAGCGCTCGTCGAGCGCGGCATCATCGGGCGCCTCAATCTACTGCGCCTGATAATTGGGGTACGTCCCCATTTTCGATGATGCGCAACATCCGGATGGATCGCCGCCGGCTTCCGGCCTAGACTGCGGGCCATGGACAATTACGTAGGCAAAGCAAAGAGCTACCTCGATGCACGGCGCGGCGAGCGGGTAACGCTTGAGGAGCTGGCGCGGGCGGTCGGGGCGAGCCCGTTCCACCTGCAGCGGCGCTTCAAGAAGGCGTTCGGGGTCTCCCCGCGCGGCTACCAGGAAGCCTTCCGCTTCCAGCAGATCAAGTCCTCCCTGCGCAACGGCAGCCGGATCGCCGACGCGGTGTTCGACGCCGGCTACGGCTCCATCTCGCGCTTCTACGAGAAGGCGGACCTCGGCATGAAAGCGCGCGAATACCGCGCGCGCGGCAAGGGCCAGACGATCGGCTACTGCAGCTTCGCCTCGCCGCTCGGCACGGTGCTCATCGCCGCAACCGACAAGGGCCTCTGCTCGGTGAAGATCGGCGATCGCGCCGAGGCGCTGGAGCGCGAGCTGAAGGAGGAGTTCAGCGGGGCTGAGCTTCTACCGAAGAAGCTGGAAAATTTTCAGGGCAAGGTGTTGAGTTTTCTGGCCGGTGAAGCCTCCTTGGCGCGTGTGCCCCTCGACATCCGCGGCACCGTGTTCCAGCGCCGCGTCTGGGACGCGCTGCGCCGAATCCCGCGGGGCGAGACGCGCACCTACGCCGAGATCGCGCGCGAGGTGGGCGCGCCAGCCGCGGTGCGCGCGGTGGGCAGCGCGTGCGGCGCGAACCCTGTGGCGCTCGCGGTGCCCTGTCACCGCGCGGTTCGCACCGACGGCGGCCTGGGCGGCTATGCCTGGGGCCTGCCGCGCAAGGCGAAGCTCCTGGCACTGGAGAAAAGCGGACGGAAATGACCGACGGGGAATGAGCGCGAGCGATGTCGGCCGGCTCGTCGCGCTGGCGGCGATCTGGGGCGGATCGTTCCCGTTCATGCGCGTCGCCGCGCCGGTGCTCGGGCCCGCCTGGACCGCCGAGCTGCGCGTGCTCCTGGGCGGGCTCGCGCTGCTCGCGTGGCTGCGATTCGCCGGCGTCGACCCCGGCCTGCGCCGACACTGGCGCGCCTACTTCGTCGTGGGCGGCACCGGCATCGCCGCGCCCTTCGCGCTGTACGCCTTCGCCGCCATGCATGCGCCCGCGGGATTGCTCGCCATCGTCAACGCCACAGCGCCGATCTTCGGCCTTGCCTGGGGCGCGGCCTTCCGCGAAGAGCGCCTGACAGCGTCGCGGGCGATCGGCCTGGCGCTCGGCGTCGCGGGCGTGGCCGTGATCGCCCGGCCCGACGACGCCGGCGCGAGTCCGCTGCTCGGCTGGGCGATCGCCGCCGCGCTCGGCGCCTGCTGCTTCTACGGCGTCGTCGGCGTGCTGGTGAAGCGTTTCGCGCGCGAGGTGTTACCGCGCGCCATGGCGGCGGGCAATCAGCTCGCCGCCGCCGTGGTGCTGGCGCCGCTTCTGCTGCTCGCACCGCCCCTCGGCGAGCCGACCGTCGTCGTCGTCGCCAACTTGCTCGCGCTCGCGCTGCTCGCGAGCGGGGTCGCGTTCGTCCTGTACTTTCGCCTCATCGCCGACGTGGGCGCCGCGCGCGCTCTCACGGTCACCTACCTCATCCCGGTGTTCGGCGTCCTGTGGGGGGTGCTCTTCCTCGGCGAAACCGTATCGGCGGCGACGCTCGGGGGCGGCATCCTCATTGTCCTGGGAACGGTCCTCGTTCTGCGAGAATGACGCGGTGTATCCCCATCTATTCCGTTCGCTCGATCTCGGCTTCGTCACCCTGCCGAACCGCATCCTCATGGGCTCGATGCACACCGGCCTCGAGGCGCGCCCCGACGGCATGGCGCGGCTCGCCGCCTTCTATGCCGAGCGCGCGCGCGGCGGCGCGGCGCTGATCGTCACCGGCGGCTTCTCGCCGAACGACGTTGGCAACCTGGGGCGGCATCGCGCGCAGTTCTCGACGCTTGAGGACGCAGAGAATCACAAGATCATCCCGAGGACGGTGCACGAGGCCGGCGGGCGCATCGTGCTGCAGCTCCTGCACTCCGGGCGCTACGGCTTCCACGAGCGCATCGTCGCCCCTTCGGCGCTGAAGTCGCCCATCAACCCGCACACGCCGCGCGAGATGAGCGCGGCCGAGATCGAGCAGACCATCGCGGACTTCGCCGCCGCCACGCGCCTCGCGCGCGAGGCGGGCTACGACGGCGTCGAGCTGATGGGCTCCGAGGGCTACCTCATCACGCAGTTCCTCGCGCTTCGCACCAACCGGCGGCGCGACGAGTGGGGCGGTGCGCTCGAAAACCGCATGCGCTTCGCCACCGAGATCGTGCGTCGCTCGCGCGAAGCCGCCGGGCGCGACTTCATCATCGTCTACCGCATCTCGGCGCTGGATCTGGTGGAGGGCGGCCTCGCATCCGATGAAATAGTTCTTCTTTCCAGAACCATAGAAGCCGCCGGGGCCACCATCCTCAACACCGGCATCGGCTGGCACGAGGCGCGCATTCCCACCATCGCGCAGGCAGTGCCGCGCGGGGGCTTCGCCTGGGCGACGCGGCGGGTGAAACAGGCAGTCGGCATCCCGGTGGTCGCCTCCAACCGCATCAATGCCCCGGAGCTCGCGGAGGAGATCCTCGCGCGCGGCGACGCCGACATGGTCTCGCTAGCGCGCGCCATGCTCGCCGACGCCGAGTTCGCCAGCAAGGCGCGCGAGGGCGACCGCGCCGGCATCAACATCTGCATCGCCTGCAACCAGGCCTGCCTCGACCATTACTTCATCGGCCAGCCGGCGAGCTGCGTGGTGAACCCGCGGGCAGGCCGGGAAACGAAGCTCGTCTTCAAAAAGACACCGAAAAGGAAAAGCGTTGCGGTAATAGGCGGTGGCCCCGCAGGGCTGTCGTGCGCGGCCGTGGCCGCGGAGCGGGGCCACGAGGTCACGCTGTACGAGAAATCGCGCCAGCTCGGCGGCCAATTCAACCTCGCCAAGGTGATCCCGGGCAAGCAGGAGTTCGCCGAGTCGATCGCCTACTACACGGAGCGCCTTCGCCGGGCATCCGTAAGGGTGGTTCTTGAAAGATCTCCTTCACCCCAGGAATTGGGCTCTTTCAATGAAGTCGTGGTCGCCACCGGCATCGATCCGCGCCGGCCGCAGATCCCAGGCATCGATCATCGGAAGGTGGTGAGCTATGTCGACGTGCTGACCGGCCGCGTGACGCCGGGCCCGGAGGTGGCGATCATCGGCATGGGCGGCATCGGCTTCGACACGGCCCTTTACCTCCTCGAGCGCGAGAATCGCGCACCGCTCGATGCGGGAGCGTTCCGCGCACACTGGGGTATCGGCGCCGACGGCACTTTGTCCGAGATTCGCCCCGGAAAGCCCGCGCACCGGATCACCATGCTCAAGCGATCGCACACTCCCTTCGGCCACACGCTAGGCCGCACCACTGGCTGGGTGCATCGCGCCGAGCTCGCGCGCAACGGCGTGCGCATGCTGAAGGGCGTCGAGTATCGCAAGATCGACGACCAGGGGATTCACCTGAATGTCGATGGAAAAGAGCTCCTGGTTGCGGCAGACACCATCATCCTCTGCGCCGGCCAGGTGCCCAGAAAATGGGGACGTACTGCAGAAAATGGGGTACGTCCCCATTTTCACGTGATCGGCGGCGCGAAAGAGGCGACCGAGCTCGACGCAAAGCGCGCCATGCTCGAAGGCGCGGAAGTGGGGGCAATGCTATGAAGGGCATCGCGGTCATCGGCGGCGCCGGCGAAGGCCTGGGCGCGGCGCTCGGCCGGCGCTTTGCGGCCGAGGGATACGAGGTCGCTCTTTGCTCTCGAAGCAACAACGAAAAAGTCGATCTCAGGAACGAAGGCGAGGTGCTCGCGCTGTTCGACCGGCTGGAAGCGCGCGGACCGGTCGAGGTGGCGGTGTTCAACGCCGGCGCCAACTTCCGTGCGTCGATCCTCGATACGCCGGCGGAGATGTTCGAGAAGGTGTGGCGGCTCGGGTGCTACGCCGGCTTCCTCTTCGGCCGCGAGGCGGCGCGGCGCATGGTGCCGCGCGGCAAGGGCACCATCCTCTTCACCGGCGCTACCGCCTCGGTGCGCGGCTCGGCGCAGTTCGCCGCCTTCGCCGCCGCCAAGGGGGCGCTGCGGCAGGTGGCGCAGTCGATGGCGCGCGAGCTCGGACCGAAGAACATCCACGTCGCGCACGTGGTAGTGGACGGCATGATCGACAACCGACGCACGCGCGAGCGAATGGCGGAGCGCGCCAGTGAACTGCCCGCCGACGGCATGCTGGCCACCGACGCGATCGCCGAGCTCTTCTGGCAGCTGCACGCGCAGCCGCGCTCGGCGTGGACCTTCGAGGCGGACCTTCGGCCGTGGGCGGAGAAGTTCTAGTGAGAGTAATAGCGTTTGCGCTCATCTTCGCCTTTGCTTTTTCCTCTTTCGGGAACGAGCAGGAAATCCAGCGGGCGCTGATCCAGCGCGACCAGCAGTCGGCCGAGTTCGCCGCGGGGGTCAATCGCGGTTCACTGGAAAATCTTCACCAGCGGCAGCTCATGGAGGCGGGAAGACCGTTGCATCCCGATCCCGAGATCGCCCGCCAGCTCAGGCCCTACGAGCGCGAGCGGATGGCGCGTGAGCGGGAGGGGTTCGTGCTGCAGCTTCCCCCGCCACGGGTTAATTCGGGGTCTGACCCCGATCTCGGAGCGCTACCGCTCCCAGGGGGGCCGCGCCACGGGGTCGATCCCGTACCTTCGCAGCGCTTCGGCGGCTAGCTTCGGGGCGAGGGCGGCGAGCGCCGCCACGACGACGTTCCTGGCATCGATTTCGAAGAAGGCCCGCAGCGCCGCGCGGGTGTCGCTGCGACCGAAGCCGTCGGTGCCAAGCGCGGTGAAGGGTCTTGCGATGTAGGGCCTGATCAGGTCGGGGACGGCGCGGACGTAGTCGCTCGCCGCCACCACCGGCCCGGGAGCGTCCTTCAGGCACGTCTCGATCCAGCTCTCGGCCTTGCGCCCGAAGCGACGCTCGCGCTCGACGCGCATGCCGTCGCGACGCAGCTCGGTGAAGGAAGTGACGCTCCAGACGCCGGCCGCGATCCCCCAGTCCTTCTCGAGGAGCTCGGCCGCGGCGATCACCTCGCGCAGGATGGGACCGGCGCCCAGCAACTGCAGTCTCTCGCTCTGCTTTCTCTGCAGGGCGTACATGCCCTTCAGGATGCCTTCGAGCGCGCCTTCCGGCATCGGCGGCTGCGGGTAGTTCTCGTTGGCGACGGTGAGGTAGTAGAAGACGTCCTCCTGCGCTTCGAGCATGCGCCGCGCGCCGTCGTGGACGATGGCGGCGAGCTCGTAGCCGAAGCAGGGGTCCCAGGCGCGGCAGTTCGGGATCGTCGAGGCGGCGAGGTGCGAGGAGCCGTCCTGGTGCTGCAGCCCTTCGCCGGCGAGCGTGGTGCGCCCGGCGGTGCCGCCGACGAGGAATCCGCGCGCGCGCGAATCCGCCGCCGCCCAGATCAGGTCGCCGACGCGCTGGAAGCCGAAGATCGAGTAGTAGATGTAGAAGGGGAGCATCGGCGTGGCGTGCGACGAGTAGGACGTCGCCGCGGCGAGCCATGAGGACAGCGCGCCCGCCTCGGTGATGCCCTCCTCCAGGATCTGCCCCTCCTTGGCCTCGCGGTAGTAGAGAAGCTCGTCGTGGTCCTCGGGCTCGTAGAGCTGGCCGACCGAGGAGTAGATGCCGAACTGGCGGAAGAGCGTCTGCATGCCGAAGGTGCGCGCCTCGTCGGCGACGATCGGCACCACGCGCGAGCCGAGCGCCGGATCCTTCATGAGGCTCGCGAGCAGCTGCACGAAGGCCATGGTCGTGGATTGGCTCCTGTTGCTCGAGAACTCCAGTGCTGGAACTTTCAAAGCATCGACTTTGGAGGTTCGGGCGGGCAGATATCCGCCGAGCTGGTCCCGCCTCGCCTTCAGGTATTTCATCTCCGCGGTGTCGGCGGCGGGGCGGTAGAAGCGAAGCTGGGCCACGTCCTCGTCGGAGAGCGGCACCGCGAAGCGGTCGCGGAACTCGCGCAGCGCGTCGTCGTCGAGCTTCTTCTGCTGGTGCGTGCCCATCTTGCCCTGGCCCCAGAGCCCCATCCCGTAGCCCTTCTTGGTCTTGGCGAGGATCACGGTGGGCTGGCCGCCGTGGCGCGAGGCGGCGTGGTACGCGGCGTGGATCTTCAGCGGGTCGTGGCCGCCGCGGCGCAGGCGGTCGATGTCCTCGTCGCTCATGTGCGCGATGAGCTCCTGCAGCTCCGGGTACTTGTTGAAGAAGTGCTCGCGGTTGAACCGCCCGTCGGTGGCGGCGTAGGTCTGGAACTCGCCGTCGACGGTCTCGTGCAGGCGCTTGAGCAGCACGCCGTCGTGGTCGCGCGCGAAGAGCGGGTCCCAGTCCGAGCCCCACAGGAGCTTGATCACGTTCCAGCCGGCGCCGGCGAACAGGCCTTCGAGCTCCTGCACCACCGAGCCGTTGCCGCGCACCGGCCCGTCGAGCCGCTGCAGGTTGCAGTTGACGACGAAGATCAGGTTGTCGAGGCCTTCGCGCGCCGCGAGGGAGAGCCCGGCGAGGGATTCGGGCTCGTCCATCTCGCCGTCGCCGATGAATGCCCACACCTTTCTTGGATTTCTTCCAGGGGAAGATTTCTGTGCAAACCCCCGATTCTCGAGGTAGCGCATGAACCGGGCCTGGTAGATGGCGTTGATCGGCCCAAGTCCCATCGAGCCGGTCGGGAACTGCCAGAAATCCGGCATCAGGTACGGGTGGCAGTACGACGACAGGCCTTTGCCGCCCGTTTCCTGCCGGTAGTTCGAAAGATTCTCTTCTGAAAGCCGGCCTTCCAGGAAAGCCCTGGCATAAACGCCCGGCGCCGAATGCGGCTGGAAATAGACCAGGTCGTCGGCACGGAAGAAATGGTTGAAGCCGACTTCGAAGAGGTCCGCCGCCGAGGCGTAGCTCGCGATGTGGCCGCCGAGCTCCGCATGCGCGCGGTTGGCGCGCACCACCATGGCGAGCGCGTTCCAGCGCACGATCGCCGAGATGCGGCTCTCCACCTCGAGGTTGCCCGGAAACTGCGGCTGCTCGGCAAGCGCGATGGAGTTCTTGTAGGGCGTGTTCAGCACCGGCGGCAGCGGCACCCGGCGCACGCGCGCGTGATCGAGCAGGCGTCGCAGCAGGAAAGTGGCGCGCTCGCGGCCCTCGGCCTGAACCAGCGCGTCGAAGGCCTCGAGCCACTCGCGCGTTTCCACGGGGTCGGCGTCGGGCGCGTTGACGCGCCAGAAGGCCGAGGACACGATGTCGGCGAGGTCGGTCATGGTGGCATCGTAGCGCGCACCAGGCGGCATTTGGTGTCGTTTAGTGCCGCATTCCCATGCCGAAACGGCATATCATGCCGCGATGGACGCCATCGACCTGCGCATTCTGGAGCGCCTGCAGCACGATGCGCGCATCTCCAACGTCGAGCTGGCGCGGGCGGTGAACCTCTCGCCCTCGCCGTGCCTCGCGCGCGTGCGCGCGCTCGAGGAGGACGGGACCATCGCGCGCTATGTGACGCTGCTCGACGCGAAGAAGATCGGCATTACCGTGAGCGTGCTCGTCCAGGTGACGCTGGAGAAGCAGGTGGAGCCGGCGCTGGAAGCCTTCGAGCGCGCGGTGCGCGAGAGACCGGAGGTGATGGAGTGCTACCTGATGACCGGCGACGCCGACTACCTGCTGCGCGTGCTCGTGCCAGACGTGCCCGCGTTCGAGCGCTTCATCCTGGAATTCCTCTCGCGCGTTCCAGGCGTGGGCAACATCAAGTCGAGCTTCGCGCTGAAGCAAGTGAAATACCAGACCGCGCTGCCCCTACCTCTTCCGGCGCAGCCGGAAAGGCGGCCCCGGCGGCGCAAAAGCTGATATCATCCCGCCCGCAGGATATTCAGGCAGCGAGAATTTGTTACCCAACCCGCAGCGCAGTTCAGCAGGTGCAAGTCAGTTCCCCTCCCTTGGATCGTCGTGCCCGGTTTCGTCGCGCCCGGATTCGTCGCGGCTGTTAGTTGAAGGAAATCAGTAATGGCAACCGGCACCGTGAAGTGGTTCAACGACTCCAAGGGCTTCGGCTTCATCACCCCGACCGAGGGCGGCGAAGATCTGTTCGCGCATCACACCGCGATCCAGATGAGCGGCTTCAAGACGCTCAAAGAA
>JAQSVY010000300.1 GCA_029266935.1 Burkholderiales bacterium | reverse complement strand
GGACGACCGCTTCCAGGTGCTCGCGGCGATCGACTGGCAGAACGTGCAGCGCTTCGCCGCCGAGCTGCCGCTCGGCCCCGGCAGCCTCGTCGTCGGCGATCCGGCGCAGGGCGAGCCCCCGGAAGTCTTCCTGTGCAGCGGGGCACGCTATCTACCTCTTCACCTCAAGCAGCTTTCAAATCAGATTGCCGGGGCGTGGCCGAACATGGTGGCGCTCGGCTTCCTGGCGGGCCTGATCGGCCTGCCTTTCGAGTCCGTAGAGGCCGCCGCCAAGAAGGCGATGAAGAAGGGCCTCGAACCCGGAATCGCTGCCGCAAGGCTGGGAATGGATCAAGGGAAAGCTCTCCAGGCTTTCCAGCTGGAGAGCATCCCGGGAAAAACCCCGCGCTGGCTCATCACCGGCAACGAAGCCGCGGGCTACGGCGCGCTGCGCGGCGGCGTGCGGTTCGTCGCCGCCTACCCGATCACCCCGGCGACCGAGCTGCTCGAATGGCTTTCGCCCGCGCTGGCGAAGATCGGCGGCACGCTGGTGCAGGCCGAGGACGAGCTCGCCTCCATCAACATGGCGCTCGGCGCCTCCTACGGCGGCGTGCCGGCGCTCACCGCGACCTCCGGCCCGGGCCTCGCGCTGATGATCGAGTCGCTCGGCCTCGGCGTCGCGGCGGAAGTGCCGGTGGTGGTCGTCGACGTGATGCGCACCGGCCCCTCGACCGGCATCGCCACCAAGAGCGAGCAGGCGGATCTCAACCTCGCGCTGTACGGCCTGCACGGCGACGCGCCGCACATCGTGGTCGCACCGAACTCGGTCGCCGATTGCGTCGCCGCCACCGAGTGGGCGGTCGGCCTCGCCGAGTCGCTGCAGGTTCCGGCCATCGTGCTCTCCGACCAGTACTTCGGGCAGGCGCGAGCCGTCGTGGATGTTCCTGGGAAGAAGAATCTCTCCTCGGAAAGAAAAACTGCGCAGCCGACCCCCGACCCGTATAAGCGCTATGCCATCACCGACTCGGGCGTCTCGCCGATGGCGATTCCCGGCACGCCGGGCATGGCCTACATCGCCGACGGCCTGGAGCACAACGAGAAGGGCACGCCCTCCTCGCAGGCGCATGACCATCTGGCGCAAATGGACAAGCGGGCTCGCAAGATCTCTCGCCTCGACCCAGGGGATGCCTGGGCGAGCATCGAGGGGGAAGGCGAGACCGCTGTCGTTACGTTCGGCTCCTGCACGGGTCCCGTGCGCGAGGCCCTGGCGCGCAACGGCAAGGGGATCAAGCTGGTGTCGCTGCGGCTGCTGTCGCCGGCGCAGCCCGAGCGGCTGAAGAAGGCGCTCGGGGGCGTGAAGCGCGTGCTGGTGGTGGAGCAGAACCACAGCGGCCAGTTCCTGCGCTACCTGCGCGGCGAATACGACTTGCCCGGCGAGGTGCGCAGCCTTCGCCGTCCCGGACCACTGCCCTTCCGTCCCGAAGAGATTCTCAAGGCCCTATGAACGCTCCCATCGCCGCGACCGCGCTGCAAGCCAAGGACTTCAAGTCCGACTACAAGCCGGTTTGGTGCCCGGGCTGCGGCGACTACTCGGTGCTCACCGGCATCACCAAGGCCCTCGCGATGCTCGAACTGCGGCCGGAGAACGTCGCGGTGGTCTCGGGCATCGGCTGCTCCTCCAGGATTCCCGCCTACACCACCTGCTACGGCTTCCACGGCGTGCACGGCCGCTCGCTTCCCGCCGCCACCGGCCTCAAAGCCGCGCGCCCAGACCTCACGGTGCTCGTCGCGAGCGGCGACGGCGACGGCTATTCGATCGGCGGCAACCATTTCCTGCACGCCTGCCGGCGCAACGTCGACCTCACGTACATCGTCATGGACAACCACGTGTACGGCATGACCAAAGGCCAGCCCTCGCCCACCACCGAGCCAGACTGGAGCTCCAAGCTCGCCCCCGGCGGCACGGGGCTGCGCGAGTTCCATCCGCTGGTGATCGCGCTCGCCTCCGGCGCCAACTTCATCGCTCGCGGCTTCTCGGGCGACCCGAACGGCGTCGCCGCGCTGATCGCCGAGGCGGTGCGCCATCCCGGCTTCTCCTTCGTCGAGATCCTCTCGCCCTGCGTCACCTTCCGCCCCGAGCAGCGCCAATGGAAGCAGGCGGTGCACCCCGCCCCGGTCGAGCCGACCGACGACCCAGGGCGCGCCGCCCGCCGTCTGATGACCGACGACGGCTTCAACATCGGCGTGCTGTTCAAGGGAACCCGGGCGCCTTTCGCTCCCGCCCCGGCCGCGGCGCACGCCACCATCGAGGAGCTCGAATGCCAGTTCCAACTCTAGAGGACTTCATGTCGCGGGCCTACGCGATGGAGCTCGAAGCCACCGAGCGCTACGCGCAGTTCGCCGAGCAGCTCGACACGCACAACAACCGCGAGGTGGCGCAGCTCTTCCGCAAGCTCGCGCAGATCGAGGGCCTGCACGCGAAGCGCATCCTCGAGGAGATGAACTGGCCGAGCGTGCCGGCGCTGCCGCCGGCGTTCGCCTGGGAAAGCACCGAGGCGCCGGAGACCGCACCCTTCGACGCGCTGCACTACCTGATGCAGCCCTGGCACGCGCTCGAGATCGCGCTGCGGTGCGAGCTGCAGGCGGTGCAGTACTTCGACGGCATCGTTGCCGGCGACGTGCCCGAGCGTGTGCGCGCCGCGGCGACGGAGATGGCCGACGAGGAGCGCGAGCACGTCGCGCTGATCAAGGAATGGATGAAGAAGGTGCCCCGGCCCGCGCCGGGCTGGGACGAGGACC
>JAQSVY010000299.1 GCA_029266935.1 Burkholderiales bacterium | reverse complement strand
GCCCCGCCTGCGTCGCCGCCGGTCTATGTCGAAAGGGAGCAGGAAAACTGGTGGTACTCCTGCGAGCAGACGCGCGGCTACTACCCGTACGTCAAGGAATGCCCCGCCGGCTGGACGCGCGTACCTCCCGCGCCGCCGCCCGCGCAATGAACAGGTTTTCCATAGGATTCGTACTCCTGGTCGTCGGTTGCGCGACGACCCCTACCGGGCCGGGCGTGCTGGTGCTCCCCGGCACCGGCAAGAGCTTCGACCAGTTCCGCGCCGACGAGCAGGAGTGCCGGCAATACGCGCAGGCGCAGAGCGCCGGCGGCACCGACGGCTCTCTCGCCGGCGCCGGCCCCTCGGGCCGCACCCTGCAGCAGCGCTACGACTTCGGCTACACGCAGTGCATGTACGCCAGGGGCCACAAGATCCCCATGGCGCGCCAGGATGCCGACCGGTACACGCCGCGTCCCCGTGCCAGCGCCCCGCCCCCGCCGCCGCCGCCCGCCGGTAATCCGCCAGCCGGAGTCCCACCGGATTACAAATAGCCCGATCTAAAATCGGGCGATGATCCAACTGCGCAGTTACCTCGGCGGCCAATGGCTCGCCGGCAGCGGCTCGCCGCAAACCCTCCTCAACCCCGCCACCGAAGAGCCGCTCGCGAACGCCTCGAGCGTCGGCCTCGACCTGCGCGGCGCGCTCGAGCATGCGCGCACCAGAGGCGGCCCGGCGCTGCGCGCGCTCACCTTCGCCGAGCGCGGCGCGCTCCTCAAGGCGATGGCCGATGCGATGCAGGGCGAGCGCGACCGCCTGATCGAGCTCGGCATCGCGAACGGCGGCAACACGCGCTCGGATGCGAAGTTCGACGTCGACGGCGCGATCGCCACGCTTCTCGAGTATTCCGAGATCTCCAAGGCTCTTGGCGCCCGGAAATTCCTGGTCGACGGCGAAGGCATCCAGCTCGGCCGCTCGGCGCGCTTCCACGGCCAGCATATTGCGGTGCCCCGCCACGGAGTGGCGGTCCATGTGAACGCCTTCAACTTCCCGGCCTGGGGATTCGCGGAGAAGGCGGCGGTGGCGCTGCTTGCCGGCATGCCGGTGCTCGCCAAGCCGGCGACGAGCTCGGCCATGGTCGCGCACCGCATCATGGAGGTCCTCGCCGCGAAGAAGATCCTGCCGGAGGGTGCGCTGTCGCTCCTCGTCGGCTCGCCCGGCGAGCTCGTCTCCCTCCTCGGCGCGCAGGACGTGCTCGCCTTCACCGGCTCCGGCGACACCGGCGTGCGCATCCGGTCCGCGAGAAACGTCATCGAGTTTTCGGTAAGGGTAAACATAGAGGCCGACAGCCTGAACGCGGCGGTGCTCGGCGCCGACGTCGAGCCGCGCAGCGACATGTACGAGCTCTTCCTCAAGGACGTGGTGCGCGACATGACGCAGAAGGCCGGCCAGAAATGCACCGCCATCCGCCGCATCGTGGTTCCCAAGGACGTAATCGACGAGGTGAAGAGCGATCTGATCGAGCTGCTCGCCACGGTGAAAGTCGGCAACCCGGCCGACGAGGATGTGCGCATGGGCCCGCTCGCCACCGCCTCGCAGCTCTCGGATGCACGCAGCGGCATCGAGCGCCTCGGCGGAACCGTCGTGTTCGGGGACAAGCAAGAGAAACCGGCCAAAGGGTTCTTCCTCTCGCCGGTCCTGGTCCAGTCGACAGGCGACGCCGTGCACGAGCACGAGGTCTTCGGGCCGGTGGCCTCGCTTCTTCCCTACAGCGAAAACCCCGCGCAAATCGTGGCGAGAGGCAACGGCGGCCTCGTGTCCTCGATCTACTCGGAGGACCAGGCATTCGTCGAGCAGGTGGTGGTGGAGATCGCGCCGCATCACGGGCGCGTCTTCCTCGGCCACCACAAGATCGAACTCTCGCCGGGACCCGGCACCGTGCTGCCGCAGCTCGTGCACGGCGGCCCGGGGCGCGCCGGCGGCGGCGAGGAGCTCGGCGGCCCGCGCGGGCTCGCCTTCTATGTGCAGCGCGTCGCGCTGGAAGGCTCGCGCCCGGTGATCCAGAAGCTCATCGGCTGATTCCCGGCTACGGCGTGCGGCCCCCGCCCTTCACGAATTCCAGCGAGGCCCTGAACAGCTCGAGATCCTTCTCATACTCGGCGGCATCGGCACGGTCGATCTGGATCCATTCCCGGGTGCTGCTGCCCAGGCCCGCGGGCTGGAAGGGCACGACATTGTCCCGCGAGAACTGCAGCTCGGTCGCGGTGCTGACGGGCAGGCGCAGCCCGAGACCCGTGCCGCTGATGCAGGCGAACATCCGGTCGCTCACGAAGTAGGCGTCCAGATTGTTGATCTTCCGCGTGCTGACGCCGGGCAGCTTCAGCAACACGGCGTCGATCTGCGCCTTGCGGCTGGGGTCGGATGATCTGGTCGTCATTCAGTTGAAGCGCGGCATGACCTGCGCGGCGAAGAGCTCTAGGGTGCGGAAAGCCTCCTCGTCGCTCGAGCCGCCGAAGTTTATCTGCATCGAGGGCTCGATTTCGCCGAAGGCGCTCCAGGGGTTGGGAGAGTGCCCACCGTAGTCGTAGAACGAGTGCTCGACGGTCTTGATGGAGCTGTAGCCGAGCTCGTCGGCGCGCGCCGCAAGACGCACCTGCACATAGTAGGCCGCGGTGGTACCGTCCGCGGGTCTGAAGGACGGGAAGAAGTTGAGGCCGAACTTCACCTGCCGATTATTCTTCGCCTAGAATCAGCGCACAACCTCTAGGAGGAGGATTGCATGAAGCGAATCGGAATCGCCGCGTCCGC
>JAQSVY010000298.1 GCA_029266935.1 Burkholderiales bacterium | reverse complement strand
GATCTCCGTGTCGCTCACCTGGATCTTGTCGTCCACCTCGCGCTCGCGCAGCCGCGAGAGCACGATCTGCGAGCGCAGGTCCTCGCGAAAGGCGTTGAACGGCACCCCGTCGGACTCGAGCGCGCGCCGGAAGTCGGCAAGCGTCATGCGGTTGTTCTCGGCGACGCGCTGCACAGCGCGGTCGAGCTGCACCTCGTCGACGCGGATGCCGCGCTCGCGAGCGAGCTGCAGCTGCGCCTTGTCGAGGATCAGCTTCTCGAGCATCTGGCGCTCGAGCACTTCGCGCTGCGGCGCCGGCGTGCCGGCGCGCTTGAGCTGGCGCTCGGCGGTGGCGATGGTGTCGTTCAGCTCCGAGAGCGTGACGACTTCCTTGTTGACCACCGCGACGATGCGATCGAGCAGGCGGATGCTCTGCGCGCTCGCCGAGAACGAGGGGAGAAGCAGGAGGAGGAGAAACAACAGCCGTGGCATCTAGAAAACCTGTTCAAACGGAAGACGTGGCCGCACGCTCGGCGGGGTGAGCCGGGCGTCGGCCGGGTTGGTCACCGAGTAGCCCGGCACGTTGCGCTTGAGCAGCTCCACCGCTTCGTCGGTGCCGATCTGGCCGACGCCGTTGAACTCGAGCTGGAAGACGAGCGCCGTGGAGGCCACCTGGGTCGCCGCCTGGACGCGCTGCACGACCGCCCGGAACACCCAGCAGCCGGCGTTGTACTCGAAGCCCGCCAGCCCTTCCAGCAGGCGGCCGTCCAGCAGCGAGTAATTGTAGCGCCCGACGCCGTACCAGCCCGCGGCGATCGGCCATTGCGCCGACAGGTCGATCTGGCGGATGGTCTCGCGCTGGAAGCGGTAGCTCGCGTTGATCACCTTGGCGATCTCCGGCGAGTAGCGCGCGCCCACGGTGTAGCGCTCCATGTGCTGCTGGATGCGGTTGTACTGCGTGGTGGCATCGAAGCTCCAGTTGGTGAACAGCCGCCCGCCGATGGCTGCCAGCACATCGGACTCGGTCGAGGTGCGCAGCGGCGACGCGGCGGTCAGCCCGACGCGCTCGCTCTCGAAGTAGTAGCGCTGCCCGATCGTGGCGCGGAACGCCTCCTGGCCATTGGCGTGCAGGAAGCGCGAGGTGAGCGCGAGCGTCACCTGGTTAGCGTCGCCGAAGCGGTCGCCGCCGGAGAAGCGGTTCTCGGTAAAGAGCTGCGGATAGCTGAAGTCGGCGAGCGCCGTGTCGAACACCGGCAGGTGGTCCTGGTTCCGGTACGGCACGTAGACGTAGTAGAGCCGCGGCTCCATGGTCTGCGTCAGGCTCTCGCCGAACCAGCGCGCCTCGCGATCGAACAGCAGCCCCGTGTCGAGCGAGAACCACGGGATCGATAGGCTCGGCGAGCGCGAGGGCTCGGGCACGCTCAGGTCGAGGTCGTAGCCGGCGTAGCGCACGCCGAGCTTGGGGGTGACGAACCAGCCGGGCGCGAGGAACGGAACTGCGAGCGTCGGGCTGAGCGAGTGCCGCGAGCCCTCGAACCGCGTCCTGCGGCAGGTTGGTGACCGAGACCTGCTTCACCTGGCTCGCCAGGTCGACGAAGTAGCGGTCGTCGGACACCTTGTTGTAGTCGACCTGCGCCGATAGCCCCGGCCGCAGGGTCTGCGCATGCTGCCAGGACACGCCGGTGCGCGAGTCGCCGAAGGCCTTGTCGTCGGGCAGCAGCTCCAGCCTCAGCTCGCCGGCGTAGGGGCGATCGAGGTAGCGAAAATGGTTCTTCAGCTGCACGCCGCGCTTGGCCATGTACACGGGCGTGAGCGTGAGGTCGCGCTCGGGCGCGATGTTCCAGTAATAGGGCAGGCCGAACTCGAAGCCGCGCGTCGTCGTCTGCGCGTAGTACGGCGTGAGCAGCCCGCTCTTGCGCCGGTCTTCGAGCGGGAAGGTGACGTAGGGCGCACCGAGGATCGGAATGTCGAAGAAGCGCAGCCGCGGGCTGGTCGCGCGGCCTTCCTCCTCGACATAGTCGAGCTCGAGCTCCGCGGCCTCGAGCCGCCAGTCCTCCTGGCCGGGCTGGCAGGTGGTGTAGGTGGCCTTGGTGAAGCGGTAGCGATCCTTGCCGAGAATGTCCAGCCGCTCGGCGCCGCCGCGCGCCGTGCGGTCGCGCTGCAGGAGGTAACGCGGCTCCTCGAAGGTGCCGGTGTCGGTCAGGGTGTTGTACTGCACGCGCGGGCCGAAGAAGCGATCGACGCCGCTCTGCAGCCGTACGCCGCCTTCGGCCTCGGCGGTGCCGAGCTCGCGGTTATAGCGCAGGCTCTCGCCGAAGATCCGCAGCTCGTCGCGGCGAATCTCCGCGGCGCCGATCGCGCTCACCTCAAGGTCGCTGACGCCCTCGATGCGCTCCGCGTCGATGGTGGTGCGTCCCCGCTCCTCCGAGCCGGCGTCTTGCGCGAGCACTGGCGCGGCGACGACGAGCGCGGCAGCCAGCGTCGCGAAACGATACGGCATGGAGCAGCGGACAGGCTTTTTCGTTAGAATTTTCAATGATACACGCCGATGCACGGCGCACTGCGCTCGAGCGCTGGCTGGCCTTGCACCTCAGGTCGGAAATCGGAGACTCCCGCTTCACCCTCACCGCCGCTTCCGAGGACGCGAGCTTCCGTCGCTACTGGCGCGTCAGCCTGGCCGACGGGCGCAGCACCATCGCGATGGACGCGCCGCCGGACAAGGAGGATTGCCGGCCCTTCGTGCGCGTGTCGCGTCTGCTGCGCGAGGCCGGCCTGAACGCGCCGGAAGTGCTCGCGCAGGATCTGGCCCAGGGCTTCCTGCTGCTCTCCGACCTCGGCACGCGCACCTACCTGCAGGAGCTGAGCGCCGCCAGTGCCGGGGCGCTTTTCGGCGACGCCACCGATGCGCTCGTGCGCTGGCAACTCGCCACCCGCGCGGGAGAGCTGCCACCCTACGACGAGGGGCTCCTGCGGCGGGAGATGAATCTGTTCCCGGAGTGGTACGTCAGCAGGCATCTCAAGAAAGAACTGACGAAAGCGCAGAAGGATTCGCTGGAAGGCGTCTTCCGCCTGCTCGTGCAGAGCGCGCTCGCGCAACCCGCGGTCTACGTGCACCGCGACTACATGCCGCGCAATCTGATGGTGTGCGACCCCAACCCCGGCGTGCTCGACTTCCAGGACGCGGTGCTCGGGCCGATCACCTACGACGTGGTCTCGCTCTTTCGCGACGCCTTCGTAAGCTGGGAGGACGAGCAGGTGCTCGACTGGAGCGTGCGCTACTGGGAACGGGCGAAGCGCGCCGGGCTGCCGCTCGAGCAGGACTTCGGCGAGTTCTGGCGCGCTTTCGAATGGATGGGGCTGCAGCGCCACCTCAAGGTGCTGGGCATCTTCGCCCGGATCAACTACCGCGACGGCAAGCCGAAGTACCTCGAGGACACGCCGCGCTTCATCGCCTACGCAAGGAGCGTCGCGGCGCGCTACGGCGCACTCGCGCCCTTGCTGCGGCTTTTCGACGTTCTGGAATGAAAGCAATGATTCTCGCGGCCGGGCGCGGCGAGCGGCTGCGGCCGCTCACCGAGAAGACCCCGAAGGCGCTGGTTGAAGTGGGCGGCAAGCCGCTCATCGGCTGGCACCTCGAGCGCCTCGCCGCGAGCGGCCTGCGCGAGGTGGCCATCAACGTCTCCCACCTCGCCGGGCAGATCGTCGAGGCGCTCGGCGACGGCGCGCGCTACGGCGTGCGCATCGCCTACTCGCGCGAGCCCGAGCCGCTCGAGACCGCGGGCGGCATCGCCAGGGCGCGCGAGCTCCTGGGAGCCGAGCCCTTCGTGCTGGTCAATGGCGATGTGTATTGCGAGTACGACTTTTCGGGGTTGAAGGGTGTTTCCTTGAACGACCATCTGGCCCACCTCGTGCTCATCCCCAACCCGCCGCACCACCCGAAGGGCGATTTCACGCTCGAGCGCGGCATGGTCGGCAACGAGCCGGCGCCGCGCTACACTTACAGCGGCATCGCCGTGATGTCGCCGGCGCTGGTGGCCAGCGTGCCCGCCGGCGAGAAGGCACCGCTCGCGCCGCTGCTGCGCGCCGCGGCGGAGCAGAAGCGGATCACGGGCGAGCTCTACGCCGGCCTGTGGCAGGACGTAGGCACCGTGGAGCGGCTTGCCGAGCTGCGAGCTCACCTGGGATCCGGACCCCTCATCTCACCATGAGAATCGCCGAAGAGATTTCCATCTACCGCAGCCGCCGCGAGCGGCTCGCGCGCGCCATCGGCGAGGGGGTGGCACTCGTGCCCACCGCGCCCGAGCGGCCGCGCAACCGCGACTCG
>JAQSVY010000297.1 GCA_029266935.1 Burkholderiales bacterium | reverse complement strand
CCAGGCCCACGGCGCCGTGGTCTGCACCATGGAAGATACGGTCGTGCTCGCCACCGTGGTGGCGGCGAAGGAGCCGCGCGCCGGCCAGGACTGGTTCCCGCTCACTGTCGACTACGTCGAGAAGACCTACGCCGCGGGCAAGATTCCCGGGGGTTTCTTCAAGCGGGAGGGACGGCCGACGGAGAAGGAGACGCTGACCTGCCGCCTTATCGACCGGCCGATCCGGCCGCTCTTTCCCGACGGGTTCTTCAACGAAGTGCAGGTCGTCGCCACGGTGCTTTCGCTCAATCCTGAGGTCGACTCGGACATCCCGGCGATGCTTGCGGTGTCGGCAGCGCTCACCCTCTCGGGCATCCCGTTCAACGGCCCGATCGGCGCCTGCCGCGTCGGTCATGTGGGTGGCGAGTACGTCATCAACCCGACCATGAGCCAGCTCAAGGAGTCGCGGCTCAACCTCGTGGTCGCCGGGACGGAGCAGGGCGTCCTGATGGTGGAGTCCGAGGCGCTCGAGCTGCCCGAGGACGCCATGCTCGGCGCCGTGATGTTCGGCCATGAGCAGATGCAGGCCGCCATCCAGGCGATCCATGAGCTTGCCGAGGTCGCCGCCAAGCCGGCCTGGGACTGGCAGCCCAAGCCGAAGGACGAAGCGCTCATCGCGCGCGTGGCCGAGCTCGCCGAAGCCGGCATGCGCGAGGCCTTCGCAATCAAGCAGAAGCAGACCCGCAGCAGCCGCCTCGCGGAGACCCGCAAGAGCGTGCTCGAGCGCGTGGTGGCCGAGTCCGCCGAGGTCGATGTCAACGTCGTGAAGGACACCCTCTTCAATCTCGAGTCGAAGATCGTGCGCAGCCAGATCCTGGACGGCGAGCCGCGCATCGACGGCAGGGACACGCGCACCGTGCGCCCGATCACCGTGCGCGTCGGCGTACTGCCGCGCACCCACGGCTCGGCGCTTTTCACGCGCGGCGAGACTCAGGCGCTGGTGACCGTGACGCTGGGTACCGGACGCGACGAACAGATCATCGACGCACTCACCGGCGAGTACCGCGAGCGCTTCATGCTCCACTACAACATGCCGCCTTACGCGACCGGCGAAACCGGGCGCGTCGGGCCGCCGAAGCGGCGCGAAATCGGCCACGGCCGACTCGCCAAGCGCGCGCTGGTGGGCTTGCTCCCCGCGCAGGAGGAATTCGGCTACTCGATCCGCGTCGTCTCGGAAATCACCGAGTCGAACGGCTCATCTTCGATGGCCTCGGTCTGCGGCGGCAGCCTGGCGCTGATGGATGCCGGGGTGCCGGTCAAGGCGCACGTGGCGGGCATCGCCATGGGCCTGATCAAGGAAGGCAACCGCTTCGCCGTCCTCTCGGACATCCTCGGCGACGAGGACCACCTGGGCGACATGGACTTCAAAGTCGCTGGCACCGATAAGGGCGTCACGGCGCTGCAGATGGACCTGAAGATCGAGTCGATCAACAAGGGCATCATGAAGGTCGCGCTCGACCAGGCGCGCGAGGCGCGCCTGCAGATCCTCGATATCATGAAGCGCTCTATCGAAGGCTCGCGCACCGAGCTCTCGACCTTCGCGCCGCGCATCATCAAGATCAAGATCAACCCGGACAAGATCCGCGACGTCATCGGCAAGGGCGGCGTGGTCATCCGCGGCATTCAGGAAGAGACCGGCACCACCATCGAGATCGAGGACGATGGCACCATCGCTATCGCCTGCGTCTCGGCGGAAGGCGGCGAGGCGGCGAAGAAGCGCATTCAGGAGCTCACCGCCGATGTCGAGGTCGGCAAGGTCTATGAGGGCACAGTGCTGCGCCTGCTCGATTTCGGCGCCATCGTTCAGCTGCTCCCCGGCCGCGACGGCCTGCTGCACATCTCGCAGATCAGCCACGAGCGCGTCAACGCCGTGTCCGACCACCTCAAGGAAGGGCAGACCGTGAAGGTCAAGGTGCTGGAAGCCGACGACAAGGGGCGCGTGCGCCTCTCCATGAAGGCGGTGAACGCGCAGGAAACGGCTAAGTCGGGGTAAGTTCTACTTCGCGACCTGGCGCTCGCGCAGCTCGTCGAGCGTCTTGCAGTCGATGCACAGCGTCGCGGTAGGACGCGCCTCGAGGCGCTTCAGGCCGATCTCGACGCCGCAGCTGTCGCAGTAGCCGTACTCGTTTGCGTCGATGCGGGCGATCGTCTCGTCGATCTTCTTGATCAGCTTGCGCTCGCGGTCGCGGTTCCGGAGCTCGAGCGCCATGTCCGATTCCTGGCTGGCGCGGTCGTTCGGATCCGCAAAGACCGTCGCCTCGTCCTGCATCGTGTGCACGGTGCGGTCGATTTCCTCCGAGAGCTCGGCCTTGAGCGCCTCCAGGATCTTCTTGAAGTGCTTGCGCTGCTGCGCGTTCATGTACTCCTCGCCCTTTTTCGCGGCGTAGGGAGTGAAGCTCTTGCGTGTCAGTTCGACCGGCATTTCATACCCGAAAAACGAAAGGCGCTTTGTAGCAGAAAAGACCCCCTGTCGCAAGCAAAGCGCGTTGTGCTGACGATGCGCTAAGAGTATCATTTGGCGCCATTTTCGCGGGGTGTGGCGCAGCCCGGTAGCGCGCTTGCTTTGGGAGCAAGATGTCGGAGGTTCGAATCCTCTCACCCCGACCACCGAGCGCCCTGCGCGAGCCTAGGTTTGCGCTGTTGCGCGACGGTGGAAACGGTGCCCGGCTGCCCGTAGCTCAACCGGATAGAGCACCAGCCTTCTAAGCTGGGGGTTGTGAGTTCGAGTCTCGCCGGGCAGGCCAGAATCGATTG
>JAQSVY010000296.1 GCA_029266935.1 Burkholderiales bacterium | reverse complement strand
CTCGTGGGATTCGCAGAACGCCTGGCTGCGGCAGATCCACGCGCACAACTACCTTTTCATCAATCCGCGCACCGCGCGCGAGAGCGGCATCGAGGATGGGGCCTGGCTGTGGGTGGAGTCGCCGTGGGGCAAGGTCCGCTGCATGGGCCGCACCAGCGAAGCGGTGGAGTCGGGGACGGTCTGGACCTGGAACGCGATCGGCAAGCAGCCCGGCGCATGGGCGCTCGCGCCCGAGGCGAACGAGGCACGCAAGGGGTTCCTGCTGAACCATCTCATTACCGACACCTTGGGGAGCACCTCCAACTCCGACCCGGTGACCGGCCAGGCGGGCTGGTACGACGTGCGCGTGCGCATCTACCCCGCGGCGGAAGCGGGCGTGTCGCCGCAGTTCCGCGTGCTCGAAAAGGTCCCTGCATGACGCAGCTCGCGCTGGTGATCGACCTGAACGTGTGCGTCGGCTGCCACGCCTGTGTGACGAGCTGCAAGCAGTGGAACACCTTCGGGGAAGCCGGCCCGCTGTCGGATCAGCGGCCCTACGCCGAGGATCCGACCGGGACTTTCTTCAATCGCGTGCAGACGTTCGAGGTGGGCCAATTCCCGAACACCGAGACGGTGCATTTCCCCAAGTCCTGTCTGCACTGCGAAGATCCGCCGTGCGTGCCGGTGTGCCCGACCGGCGCGAGCTACAAGCGCGCCGAGGACGGCATCGTGCTGGTCGACTACGACAAATGCATCGGCTGCAAATACTGCTCGTGGGCGTGCCCGTACGGCGCGCGCGAGATCGACGAGCAGCAGAAGGTGATGAAGAAATGCACGCTTTGCGTCGACCGCATCTACGACGAGAAGCTGCCGCCGGCGGAGCGAAAGCCCGCCTGCGTCATGGCCTGCCCAACCAGCGCGCGGCTCTTCGGCGACATCCACGATCCGGATTCCGAGGCTTCGCGCGCCATCCGCGAGCAGGGCGGCTACGCGCTCATGCCGGAGTGGGGCACACAGCCGGCAAACCACTACCTGCCGCGGCGCAGGACGGCCAGGCCGATCCACCCCGACGAGCTCGAGCGGCACGACAACCCGCTCAAGGTCGACGGCAAGCTGCCGCGCCCCGCGACCGGCGAGCCGGCGCTCGACGACGTCACGAGCTGGTAGCGTGAAGCCCGCCTGGTCGGTGATCCTGCTCACCACGCTCATCGGCGTGGGGCAGGGGCTGTTCCTCGCGCTCTTCGCCGTGGACGGCTTGGACGCGGCGCGCGGGCAGGCCTCCGGCCTCCTCGCCTCGTTCTTCCATCTCGGCCACCCGGAGCGGGCTTGGCGCTCGGCGGCGATGTGGCGCACCTCGTGGCTGTCGCGCGAGGCGATCGCGCTGCCTCTGTTCATGGCGCTCGCCGCGCTCTACGGGCTCGCGCACTGGACGGGCCGGCTGCAGGGCGCGCTGCCGGTCGGCGTGCTCGCCGCGGCCGCCTGCGTCGCGCTCTTCGTGTGCACCGGGATGATCTACGCCTGCCTCAAGTTCCTGCAGGAATGGCACTCGCCGCTCACCGTGGCGAACTTCATCCTCCTCGGCACGGCGTCGGGGCTCACCCTCGCGGCCGCTCTCGCGGCGTCGCTGCAACCCGGGCTCGCGCGCGGCTACGCAGCCGCCGCGCTCCTCGGCGGCGCGCTCGCCTACGCGGGGCGGATCGCCTCGCTCGCGCGCAACGCGCGCCTGCGGCCGAAGTCCACCCTCGCTACCGCGATCGGCGTCAAGCACCCGCGCATCGCGCAGATCGCCCAGGGCGCGATGGGCGGGTCTTTCAACACGCGCGAGTTCTTCCACGGCCGGCCGCGCGAGGTGGTGCGGGCGGCGCGCTGGGCCTTCCTCGCGCTGCTGTTTCCGCTTCCCGCCGCCTTCCTGCTATCGTTCCCCCAGTCCACAGCAATGCTCGCGCTCGCCTTCGCGCTGCAGTACGCCGGGCTCCTCGCCGAGCGCTGGGTCTTCTTCGCCGAGGCGCGCCACCCGCAGAACCTGTACTACCAGGCGATCGCCTGATGATCGAGCTCTGGCACGCCACGCACTCCACCTGCTCTCAGAAGGTACGGCTCTGCCTCGCGGAGAAGCGCCTGCGGTGGAAGAGCCATTTCGTCGACCTGCGGCGCTTCCAGCACCTCGATCCGTCCTTCCTCGCCCTCAACCCTGGGGCGATGGTGCCGGTGCTGAAGGACGGCGGGCGGGTCATCTGCGAGTCAATGGTCATCAACGAATACCTCGACGACGCCTACCGCGAGCCGCGGCTGCGCCCGCGCGACCCGCTCGAGCGCGCCCGCATGCGCGAGTGGACGCTCTACGTCGCCCAGGAGCCGACCTGGGCGGTCAAGGTGCCTTCGTTCCAGAAGAACATCCGCCCGGAGCTCGCCGGCCGCTACAGCGATGAGGAAATGAACGCGATGGCGACGAAGATGCCTAATCGGGAGACCGCGGCGCGCTGGGTGAAGGCGGTGAAGGACGGGTTTCCGCAAGCCGAAATCGACGCTTCGCTCGCGCGGCTGGCGAAGACGCTGGACCGCATGGATGCGGCGCTGGCGAGCGGGCCGTGGCTCGCGGGCGAGGAATACTCGCTCGCCGACGTCGACATGGCACCTTTCGTGCATCGCATCGCGGCGATCGACCGCGCCATGATCAAGCCGGGCGCGCGGGTGGCGGACTGGTATGCGCGCATGCAGGGGCGCGAGGCGTTTCACATTGCAATGGGCTGGCGACCGACGGAAGGACCGACATGAGCAAGTACGCGTTCGGCAAGGCAGTGAACATGGGCTACGAGCAGGCGATCGAGGCGGTGACGCAGGCGCTGGCGAAGGAAGGCTTCGGCGTGCTGACCGAGATCGACGTGGCGGCGACGCTGAAGAAGAAGCTCGACCTCGACCGGCCGCCCTACAAGATCCTCGGCGCCTGCAACCCGCAGTTCGCCGCGAAGGCGCTCGACGCCGAGCCGCAGATCGGCGCCCTGCTGCCCTGCAACGTGGTGGTGCGGAAAGACGCCGGCGGCAAGACGCTGGTCGAGTTCATGGATCCGAACGCAGTGCTCGAGCTAGTCGGGCGGCCGGAGATCGCCACCATCGCCGCCGAGGTGCGCTCGCGGCTCGAGCGCGTGATGAACGCACTCTGAGAAGGAGGCAACCATGGCCGACCCGCACCCCATCGTCACCTATTCGCGCCAGGGCGCGAAGTTCGAGGACGTGCGCGACGACCTCAAGCTCGCCATCGAGGGCAGGGGACTGGTGATCGACTACGAGTCGTTCGTCAACCGGATGCTCGAGCGCACCGGCAAGGACGTCGGCTCCTCGAGGAAGCTCTACGCGGACGCGCAGGCCTTCGTGTTCTGCAGCGCGGCGCTCTCGCGCAAGACCATGGAGGCCGACCCGGCGAACCTCTCGCACTGCCCGTACAGCATGACGGTGTACGCCACGGTGCAGGAGCCGGGCACGGTGCATGTTTCCTACAAGCGCCCATGGCGCCCCGACGGCTCGGCGGCATCGAAGGCCGCGCTCAAGGAAGTCGAGGCACTCCTCGACGGCATCGCCCGCGAGGCGCTCGGGCTGCGCTAGCCCCGGCTCAGGGCCTCACGTAGGACGATCTCCGCCGCGGTGTCCACCAGCGTGCCGTCGAGGTCGAAGACCACTAGGTTGTACACGCAACCTCGCTTCGCGCCTCGACGCGCCGTTTCTGGTCCATCAGGCGCCAGATCATCGGGGTGAAGACGAGCTGCATCGCGAGGTCCATCTTGCCCCCCGGGGCGACGATGGTGTTCGGGCGCGACATGAAGGAGTCGCGCAGCATCGACAGCAGGTAGGCAAAATCGATCCCGCGCGGGTCGGCGAAGCGGATCACCAGCATCGACTCGTCGGGCGTCGGAACGAAGCGCGCGATGAACGGATTGGACGTGTCCACCGTCGGCACGCGCTGGAAGTTGATATGCGTGCGGCCGAACTGCGGCACGATGTAGCGCACGTAGTCCGGCATGCGGCGCAGGATGGTGTTGGTGACGTCCTCGGTCGAGTAGCCGCGCGCCGCCTTGTCGCGGTGCAG
>JAQSVY010000295.1 GCA_029266935.1 Burkholderiales bacterium | reverse complement strand
GGATGTGGGCGAGTGGTTCCTGCCGCACCTGAAGAACCGGCCGCTCACGCTGGTGCGCTGCCCCGACGGCGCCGAGGCGAAATGCTTCTACCAGCGCCACCTCGGCATGGGCGCGAGCCCCGGCGAGCTGAAGCAGTTCAGGCGCGAGCGCTCGTCCAAGGGTTACTACCTCTACCTCGACTCGCTCGCCGGCATTTTCTCCGCCGTGCAGAACGGCGCGGTGGAGTTCCACACCTGGGGCGCCACCGTCCCGGACGCGAAGCACCCCGACCGCATTACGATGGACCTCGATCCCGACGAAGACTTGCCCTGGTGTACGCTGGTAGAGGCGACGCGGCTGACGCGCACGCTGCTCGAGAAACTGGGCCTGCGCTGCTTCCTGAAGACCACCGGCGGCAAAGGCCTGCACGTCGTCGCGCCGCTCGAGCCGAAGCTCGAATGGGACGAAGTCAAGCAGTTCACGAAGCAGGTAGCGGAGTTCCTGGTGCGGGCGCGGCCCGACATGTTCACCGCCAAGATCGCCAAGAACAGCCGCGGCGGCAAGATCTTCGTCGACTACCTGCGCAACGCCGAGACCGCGAGCGCGGTCGCTGCTTTTTCGCCCAGGGCCAGAAAGGACGCCGGTGTGTCCACCCCCGTCTCCTGGGACGAGCTCGGCAGGAAGGACCTGCGCAAGCAGTTCACGGTGAAGAGCGTGCCGAAGCGGCTAAAGCGCCTGGGCGCCGATCCGTGGGCGGATTACGCCAAGACCAGGCAGTCGATCACGCCCGCGATGATCAAGGCCCTCAAATAAAAGGGTCAGATCCCTTTTAGCGCTTGACGACGCTGACCTTGCCGTCGCTCTCCATGTAGGCCTTCTCGACCTGCGCGTACTCGGCGACACCTTGCTCGCGCAGCTTGGCGCGCAGCTCCTCCTCGCTGACGAACTCGTGGCGCAGATGCTTGTGCAGGACGCGGCCGCGATGGACGAGGAGGAGCGGCGGCGGCTGCAGGACTTTCTCCAGCGCCGGCGAGAGGTAAGTGAGCCAGTCGACCAGCATGTTCCAGGCGATGATCGTCGCCACCAGGATGCAGCCGTCGGTGATCGACTTGTAGTCCCCCGACATGGCGTTCTGCGAGGCGTCGGCGATGATCACGAGCAGCAGGATGTCGCTGATGCCGACCGCGCCGACGCGCCGGCGGATGACGATGCGGAAGAGCAGGAAGAGGAACCAGTACATCGAGGTCCCGCGCACGATGGTCTCGAGCGGCGAGACGCTTAGGCCGAACAGCTCACTCCATTCGACGCTCACGGACGGCGGAGCCGGGCTTGCGGCGCGGTGCGCCTAGCCGACGTCCCGGGGCGACAGCGGCGGCGCGTTTCGTGGCGCAATTTGCGCAGCCGTGCGCGTGGGCTCGACCGGCACGGCGCCGCCTTCGCCTTCCCAGACCTCGAGACGCTTTTCCTGACTGCGGTTTTTCCTGTGCTCGTTCAGGAACCTGGCGAAATGGCGGGCGCCGAGCGCGAAGCCGGCGATTGCGGCGGCGTTGAACAAAGTTCTCATGGCGGTGCTGGTACGCAAGTTGCGTGCCCTCGCGCATCCCTTACACGCGACCACGTAAATCCTACCGCCCATGCCGCACCTGCTCCTCGTCGATGACGACCCCGAAGCGCTGGAGTGGCTCTCCGAGCTCGCGAAGGGCGAAGGCTTCAGCGTCGCCCAGGCTGATTCGCTGCGCGCTGCCCGCATCCACATGTCCCGCCTGCAGCCCGACGTGCTGCTCACCGACCTGCAGCTCCCGGATGGCCAGGGCATCGAGCTGGTCAACGACCTGGAGTCGCGCGAGTCTACCGAGGTAGTGCTGATTACCGGCCACGCCAGCGTCGAGAGCGCGGTGCAGGCGCTGCGTCTGGGCGCCACGGACTACATGGTGAAGCCGGTCGACGTCGATCGCCTGCGCGCCATCCTGCGCCGCGTGCCGCGCACCGGTGAGCTGCGCGCGGAGATCGGCGAGCTGCGCGAGGAGCTGCGCCGCCTCGGCCGCTTCGGCCACCTGCTCGGCTCCTCCCCACCGATGCAGAAGCTCTACGATCAGCTCGGCCGCGTCGCGCCGACCTCGCACGAGAAGGGCTCCTTCACCGGCGCCGACCGCCAGCACAAGGGCTACTTCGAGCGCGCCAACGGCGGCACGCTGTTCCTCGACGAGATCACCGAGATGCCGCAGGAGCTGCAGGTGAAGCTGCTGCGCGTGCTCGAGACCGGCGCCTTCATGCGCGTGGGCACCACCACGCCGATCAGCACCGACCTCCGCGTTATCTGCGCCACCAACCGCGTGCCCGAGCAGGCCGTCGCCGACGGCAAGCTGCGCGAGGACCTCTACCACCGCCTGAACGTGTTCCCGATCGCCATGCCGCCGCTGCGCGAGCGCGGCACCGACATCGAGCTGCTGGCGCAGCACTTCCTCGACCAGCTGAACAAGCAGGAGAGCGCCTTGAAGTCCTTCGCGCCGGCGACCATCGCCGCGCTCTACGCGCACACCTGGCCGGGCAACGTGCGCGAGCTGAAGAACTACTGCCAGCGCGCCTTCATCCTCGCCGACGAGGTGATTGACGCCAACCTCGCGCCGGCCGCGGTCGCCGCGCCCGAGTCGGCGCCGCTGCTCTCGGTGCGCGTGGGCACGACCCTCGACGAGGCGAGCCGGCGCCTGATCGAGGCGACGCTCGCCGAGTGCGGCAGTAAGAGGAAGGCCGCCGACATGCTCGGCATCAGCCTGAAGACTCTCTATAACCGGCTCGCGGTCTACAAGAGCGAAGCCGGCAAGGATAGGCGCGAGGCCGAGGACTACGAGGAGCGCAGCAGGGTTTGAAAGGCCGGGTATAGGAGTTGCTACCTATTCTGCGCCCGAACCCCGTTACCAACTGGAGGAAGCAAATGGCTCAAATGGAAAAGCAGCAGATCGATCGCCTCAGCCAGACGGCCCACGAGACCGTCGACCGCGCCGCGCAGGCGGTCTCGTCGGTTGGCGACCGCGTGAGCGAGAAATACGAGGAGCTCTATGCGATGCAGGAGGATGCTCAGCATGCTGATGCGCAGCAGGTAAGAATGGCGAGAAGCGCGCCTGCAACCCCAGGCATGGCGGACCTCGCGCCGCTGCGCCGGTCGCCCGGCCTAGGCGATCTGCTCGACCGCCTGATCGGGGAGTCGCGCGAGCTGGTCTCCGACTACGCGTTGCTCGCCGCGCTCGATGCGCGGCGCGCCGCGATCCGTCTCGCGCTGCTGCTTGGCGCAGTGCTGATCGCCGCGGTGCTCGTTGTGACGGCCTGGATGGCGCTCGTCGCCGGCGGCATCGTCTACCTGCTCGGCCAGGGCGCTTCCTGGATCACCGCGCTGCTGGTGGCCGCTCTCATCAACCTCGCCGGCGCCGGCGCGCTTGGCTGGTGGGTGCGCAACCTCGTCACCGAGATGCCCTTCACGGCGCTGGTGCGCCAGCTGCGCGCCGGGGTCCCCAAGGAGCCTTCGTGAAAACGCCGCTCAAGCCGAGCCTCGACGACGAGATCTACGAAGTCGAGGAGCGCCTCGCGCGGCGCCGCGCCGAGCTGCCCCGCGTCGCGCGCGCGACCGGCAAGAGCGCGCTCCATGCGCTTGCCTCACCGGCGGGCCTTGCCGCCGCCGCGGCGCTCGGCTTCCTTGCCGGCGGCGGTTTGCGGCGCAAGAGCGGCCGTGCTCGCGCCGAACCGCGCTGGGTCAAGGTCGACCCGTACCCGCAGAAGACCAAGGGGATTGCCATCGGCAGCCTCGCCATGAGCGCCGCCATTGGGCTCATCAAGGCGCAGTTCGGTTCGCCGCTCGAGATGGTGCAGGTGCTGCTCGCGAAGATCCAGTCGAGCCGCAAGCCGCAGGCCGTGCCGGCGTCGCCGCGACGCCCGCGAGCGACGTCGTCGCTTTCCGGCGACAGGCGCTCTGTAGCCGGATAGCCGATAGATATCCGTTGGGCACGCCGATAGGCTTGCATCTGCCGATGCACGCCTCTCCGACGCTGGTCCCGCGACTTAGGCGCATCGCGGACGTTGCGTACGGCCTTGTCGCCGTGCTGGCGACGCTCGCGCTGTGGGGCTGGGTCGTCGAAGTGCCCGCGCTGCGCGACCTCGGCGCGGAAGTCGCGCCGATGCCACCGGCCGCGGCGCTCGCGCTGCTGCTCATCGCCGGCAGCTTCCTCGCCGCGCAGCGGGGCGTTCGAAGGAGCGCCTACAGCGCGGCAATCGTCGCCGGCGCCATCGCCGTGCTGACGCTGGTGGAGGAGTTCGCGCGCGTGCCGCTCGGCCTGCAGATCGAATGGCTCGCGCCGGGTCGCGCCGGCGAGGTGCCGGCGCGCATGGCGCCGGCGGCCTGCCTGACGTTGTTCGTGCTTGCGCTCGCGATGCCATTGCGCCGTGATGCGCGCGTGTTCGGCGTGTCGGCCGCCGGCCTCGCCGCGGGCGTGGCCGGCACGGTCGCGTCCTTCGCACTGCTCGGCCTTTCGCTGCGCCTGCTGCGGTTCGACGTGGCGGCGCCGCTGCTCGGCTTCTCGGCCCCCGAGGCGGTGGCGACGATGCTCGCGGCGATCGGCCTCGCTGCCGGCCGCCCGACGCAGTGGCTGCTCGACACGCTCTTCAGCCATCGCACCGGGGCGGTGGTGACGCGCTGGCTGCTGCCGGCGGTGTTCCTGCTGCCGCTCGCCGTAGGCTGGCTGCGCCTCGCCGCCGAGCGCGAAGGCTTCTTCGGCGAGGCGTTCGGCATGGCGCTGTTCACGGTGCTGATGATCGTGTCCTTCGGTGCGCTGGTGCTGTGGGTCGCGCACACCATCGAGCACATGGATACGCAGCGCGCGCAGGCCGAGGAGCAGGCCGGCGAGAGCCGCGAATGGCTGGAAGTGACCCTCGCCGCCATCGGCGATGGCGTCATTGCCACCGATGCGCGCGGGCGCGTGCGCTTCCTCAACCCGGCGGCGCAGCGCCTGACGGGCTGGCGCGCCGCCGAGGCGGCAGGGCGGCCGGTCGACGAGCTGGTAATGCTTTTCGACGAGCGCGACGGCGCCGGTCTCGAGTGCCCGCTGCACGCGGCGCTGCGCGGCCGCGCGGCGGCGGCGGCGGGCGGCGAGCCCGCGCTGCGCTCGCGCGACGGCGCCGTGCACCGGGTGTCGGTGAGCGCGGCGCCGATCGCGGACGGCGCCGATGGCGCCGCCGGCGCAGTGCTGGTGCTGCGCGACGCGACGGCGCAGCGGCGCGCCGACCGCGCCATGCGCGAGGCCTACACCGAGCTTGACCAGCGCGTCGTGCGCCGGACCGCGGCGCTCGAGCGCGCCAGCGCCGCGCTGCGGGAAAGGAACGCGCTGCTCAATGCCATCACCAGCAGCACGCCCGACCTCGTCTTCGCCAAGGACCGCCAGGGCGACGTCCTCATGGCGAACCCGGCCTGGGCGCAGGCAGTGGGGCGCGCCGACAGCCTCGACGACAACGAACGGCTGGTGCTCGAGGCGGGCGAGCCGATGACCCTCGAGGAGAGCATCGACCAGCGCACCTACCTCACCACCAAGGCGCCGCTGCGCGACGAGCAGGGGCGGGTCATCGGCCTGATCGGCATCTCCACCGATATCACCGAGCGCAAGCGCGCGCAGCGCGAGCTGGAGAAGCTGGTGGTGGCCGAGCAGAGGCTGCGCGCCGAGGCCGAGCGCGCCAACCGCGCCAAGGACGAGTTCCTCGCCATCGTCTCGCACGAGCTGCGTTCGCCGCTCAATGCGCTGCGCGGCTGGAGCCACCTGCTGGTCACCACGCAGCCGCCCGAGCCGGCGCTCATCGACCGCGCCGCCAAGGCGATCAAGCGCAACGTCGACCAC
>JAQSVY010000028.1 GCA_029266935.1 Burkholderiales bacterium | reverse complement strand
CGCTTCGCGCGCGAGCAGCTAGCGCCGCACGCCGCGAGCTGGGACCGCGACAAGACCTTTCCGCGCGAGGCGCTGCAAGGCCTCTTCGCAATGGGGCTGTCTGGCGTCGCCATCGCCGAGGAATGGGGCGGCGCCGGGCTCGACTACACGTCGCTCG
The DNA here is from genome assembly GCA_029266935.1 of Burkholderiales bacterium. Classification (GTDB taxonomy): domain Bacteria; phylum Pseudomonadota; class Gammaproteobacteria; order Burkholderiales; family SG8-39; genus SCGC-AG-212-J23. The sequence continues at coordinate 9,627 of JAQSVY010000028.1, read as the reverse complement.
CCGTCGCCTGCGAGGAGATCGCGGCGGGCGATTGCGCCAGCTGCACCATCGTGATGGTGAACAACCTCGTAGCCAACATCATCGCCGGCTACGGCAGCGAGCAGCAAAAGCACGGCTATCTGAAGTCTCTTTGCTCGGGGAAAGCCCTGGGCGCTTTCGCACTGACGGAGCCGCAGGTCGGCTCGGACGCCGCCGCCATCACGACGCGCGCCGAGAGGCGCGGCGAGCATTACGTGATCAACGGCGTGAAGCAGTTCATCACCTCCGGCAAGACCGCGGACGTGGCCGTGGTCTTCGCGGTGACCGACAGCAACGCCGGCAAGAAAGGCATCAGCGCCTTTCTCGTGCCGACGAAGACCCCGGGGTACATCGTTGCGCGCATCGAGGAGAAGACCGGCCAGCGGGCATCCGACACAGCGCAGATCGTGCTCGAGAACTGCAAGGTCCCAGCCGACCACCTGCTCGGACAGGAAGGCGGCGGCTATCGCATCGCGCTGGCCAACCTCGAGTCGGGACGCATCAACGTCGCCGCGCAGGCGACCGGCGTGGCACGCACGGCCCTGGAAGCCGCGCTCGCCTACGCTCGCGAGCGAAAGAGCATGGGCAAAGTCCTGTCGGAGCACCAGGCAGTCAACTTCCGCCTCGCCGACATGGCGACCCAGGTGGAAGCGGCGCGGCAGCTCTATCTGCACGCCGCGCGGCTGCGCGACGCCCGGCAGCCGTGCATCAAGGAGGCCTCGATGGCAAAGCTCTTCGCCTCCGAGATGGCGGAGAAAGTCTGCTCGGACGCGATGCAGATCCACGGCGGCTACGGCTACGTCGCCGACTTCCCGGTGGAGCGGCTCTGGCGCGACGTGCGCGTCACGCAGATCTACGAGGGCGCGAGCGACATTCAGCGGCTCGTGATCGGCCGTGAGCTTACGGGATGAGCGCCATCGAGAGCCAGCTGAACAGCCGCTCGGCCGAGTTCAAGACCAATGCCGAGCGCATGCGCACGCTGGTGGCGGACCTGAAGGAGAAGGTCTCGCTCGTCACCGTGGGCGGCGACCAGGCGGCGCGCGACAAGCACCTCGCGCGCGGCAAGCTGCTGCCGCGCGAGCGGGTGCGCAGGCTCCTCGACCCCGGCTCGCCGTTCCTCGAGATCGGCCAGCTCGCCGCCTGGGGCATGTACGGCGGCGACGTGCATTCGGCGTCGATGATCTGCGGCGTTGGCCGCGTCTCGGGCCGCGAATGCGTGATCGTCGCCAACGACGCCACGATCAAGGGCGGCACCTATTACCCGATGACGGTGAAGAAGCACCTGCGCGCGCAGGAGGTGGCGGCGCAGAACCGGCTGCCGTGCATCTACCTTGTCGACTCGGGCGGCGGCTACCTGCCGGAGCAGGACAACGTCTTCCCGGACCGCGAGCACTTCGGCCGCATCTTCTTCAACATCGCAAACCTGTCCGCGGCCGGCATCCCGCAGATCGCCTGCGTAATGGGCTCGTGCACCGCTGGCGGCGCCTACGTGCCGGCGATGTCGGACGAGACGATCATCGTGCGCGGCCAGGGCACCATCTTCCTCGGCGGGCCGCCGCTCGTGAAGGCCGCGACGGGCGAGGTGGTGACCCCGGAGGAGCTCGGCGGCGCGGAGGTGCATACGCGCATCTCGGGCGTCGCCGACCACTACGCCCAGAACGACGACCATGCGCTTGCTCTGGTGCGGAGAATCGTCTCGAACCTGAACCAGAAAAAGAGTATTTCCCTCGATGTGCGCGAGCCGCGCGAGCCGCTCTACCCGGCGGAGGAGCTCTACGGCGTGATTCCGGCCGATCCGCGCAAGCCCTACGATGTGCGCGAGCTGATCGCACGCATCGTAGACGGCTCGGAGCTCCACGAGTTCAAGCAGAACTACGGTACGACGCTGGTCACCGGATTCGCGCACCTCCACGGCTACCCGGTCGGCATCCTCGCCAACAACGGCATCCTCTTCTCCGAGTCCTCGCTCAAAGCGGCGCACTTCATCGAGCTCGCCTGCCAGCGCGGCATACCGCTGCTTTTCCTGCAGAACATCACCGGCTACATGGTCGGCAAGAAATACGAGGCCGGGGGCATCGCCAAGGACGGCGCGAAGATGGTTACCGCGGTGGCGACTGCCGCGGTGCCCAAGCTCACCGTCATCGTCGGCGGCTCCTTCGGCGCCGGCAACTACGGCATGTGCGGGCGCGCCTACGGCCCGCGCTTCCTCTGGATGTGGCCGAACGCGCGCATCTCGATCATGGGCGGCGAGCAGGCGGCGAGCGTACTGGCTACCGTCAAAGGAGATTTTCCTTCCCGGGAAGCAGAAGAGGCGTTCAAGAACCCCGTCCGCGAGCAGTACGAGCGGCAGGGCCATCCGTACTACGCCAGCGCCCGGCTCTGGGACGACGGCGTGATCGATCCCGCCGACACACGCCGGCTGCTCGGTCTCGCGCTTTCGGCCGCGCTCAACGCCCCGATCGAGAAGACGCGCTTCGGCGTGTTCCGGATGTAAGCGTGTCCGAGCACCGCGCCACCGTCGAATGGCAGCGCTCGGGCGATTTCCGCTACGAGAGCTATTCTCGATCCCATGTTCTGAAATTCGAAGGGAACATAGAAATTCCCGGCTCCGCCGCTCCGGGCAACATCCCGCCGACGGCGGCCCACGCGCCGGGCGTCGACCCCGAGCAGGCGTTCGTCGCCGCACTGTCCTCCTGCCACATGCTCTGGTTCCTGCACGTCGCCTCGCGCGCGGGCTGGGTCGTCGATCGCTACGTCGACGACGCGGTCGGCATCCTCGACAAGACGTGGATGTCGCGCGTGACGCTGCGCCCCGCGGTGACCTTCTCCGGCAAGGCTCCGTCGCCGCAGGAGCATGCGGCGCTGCACGAGAAGGCACACGAGAAGTGCTTCATTGCCAACTCGGTGAGGACGGAAGTGGTGGTGGAGCCATGCTGAGCGTCGAGAAGAAAGGCGGCATCGCGCGCGTCACGCTCGACCGGCCGGAAGTGCGCAATGCCTTTGATGAGGTTGTGATACAGAAGTTAGCCCACGTTTTTCATGAGATCGCCGCGGACACCGGCATTCGGGTCGTGGTGCTGGCCGGCAACGGCCCGGCGTTCTGCGCCGGCGCCGACCTGAACTGGATGAAGCGCATGGCGGGCTACGGCCATGACGAGAACCTTGCCGATGCCCGCGCTCTTGCCGAGATGCTGGCGGCGCTCGAGCGCCTGCCGCAGCCAACCATCGCACGCGTGCACGGGCCCGCCTTCGCCGGCGGCACCGGCCTGGTGGCGGCCTGCGACATCGCCATCGGCACGCCGCAGGCGAAGTTCTGCTTTTCCGAGGCGAAGCTCGGCCTTTCCCCGGCCACCATCAGCCCGTATGTGCTGCGCGCGATCGGCGAGCGCGCGGCGCATCGCTACTTTCTGACCGCCGAGGTGTTCGACGCCGGGGAGGCGCTGCGCATCGGCATGCTCTCGGTGCTGGTCCCGGCCGCCGAGCTCGACGCGACGATCGACGGGCTCCTGCAGCACCTTCTCGCGGGCGGCCCGCAGGCGCACGCCAAGATCAAGCACCTCATCCGCGCCGTCGCCGGCCGGCCGCTCGACGACGCCCTGAGGGAGGAAACGGCGAAGCGAATCGCCGAGATCCGCGTTTCTCCGGAAGGCAGGGAGGGCATCGCGTCGTTCCTCGACAAGCGCAAGGCGTCCTGGTGTTCGACAAGATCCTGATCGCCAACCGCGGCGAGATCGCGTGCCGCGTGATGCGGACGGCGCGCCGCCTCGGCATCCGCTGCGTCGGCGTGTACGCCGATGCCGACCGGGGCGCGCGCCATGTCCGGCTCGCCGACGAGGCGCGGCGCATCGAGGGCTATCTGGACATCGACGCGATCGTGGCTGCCGCGCGCGCCTGCGGCGCGCAGGCGATTCATCCCGGCTACGGCTTCCTCTCGGAGAACGAGGACTTCGCGGCTGCCTGCGGCAAGACCGGCGTGGTGTTCATCGGCCCTTCCCCGGAGGCCATCGCGGCGATGGGCGACAAAGCCGCGGCGAAGCGGCTGATGGAGAAAGCGGGCGTGCCGCTCGTGCCCGGCTATCACGGCGAAGCGCAGGACACGGCGCGCCTGGAGAAGGAGGCGGCGCGCACCGGCTTCCCGGTGATCATCAAGCCCTCGGCAGGCGGCGGCGGTAAAGGCATGCGCATCGTCAGCGACAAGAAGGATTTCCTTTCGAGCCTCGAGGGCGCGCGCAGGGAAGCCAAGGCGGCCTTCGGCGACGAGCGCGTGCTGATCGAGCGCTATCTCGAGCGCCCTCGCCACATCGAAGTGCAAGTGTTCGGCGACAGCCACGGCAACGTCATCCATCTTTTCGAGCGCGACTGCTCGGTGCAGCGCCGGCACCAGAAGGTCCTCGAGGAAGCGCCCGCCCCGCGCTTCGACAAGCGCGACGAGATAGGCGCAGCCGCCGTGGCTGCCGCGAAAGCGATCCGGTACAGCGGCGCGGGCACCGTCGAGTTCATCGCAGAGCAGGACGGGCGTTTTTACTTCATGGAGATGAACACGCGCCTGCAGGTCGAGCATCCCGTGACCGAGATGATCACTGGATTCGACCTCGTCGAATGGCAACTGCGCGTCGCTGCGGGAGAGGCTTTGCCCTTTCGTCAGAATGGTATTTCCTTGAAAGGCCATTCCATAGAGGCCCGCATTTATGCCGAAGACCCGAAGAGGGACTTCCTGCCGGCCACGGGCAGGCTTCTCCATCTCGCTTTCCCGGCAGAGAGCTCGCGCGTGCGGGTCGACGCCGGGGTCGAGGCAGGCGACGAGATCACCCCTTGGTTCGACCCGATGATCGCCAAGCTGATCGTGCATGGCAGTGATCGCACCGACGCGCTCGCGCGCCTGCGCAACGCGCTCGCCGAGGTGCAAATCGCCGGCGTGGTCACCAACGTTGAGTTCCTGCGCAGGCTGGCAGCGAGCCATGCCTTCGCCAGCGCGGAGCTGGATACCGGGCTGATCCTGCGCAGCCGCGAAGAGCTCTTCGCTCCTGACGGGGAGCCCTCCGACGCGCTGCTCGCCGCGGCGGCGTTCGCCGAGCTCGCCGCCGAAGAGCAGGCCGCGCGCAGCCGCGCGGACCGCTCCGGGGATCCTTTTTCCCCCTGGGATGGGGTGGACGGCTGGCGGCTGAACGAGGATTCCCACCATGACTTCGTCTTCCTGGACGGGAAGCACGAGCACGATGTGCGGGTGCGCTTCGTGGCGGCAGGGCTGAGGCTCGCGATCGATGGGCGAGAGCATGCATTCGAGGGCCACTCGGCTTCCGGCGGTGCGCTACGGCTGCGGCTCGACGGCCACCATTTCAACGCCACGGCGGTGCGCGAAGGCCATGGATGGCACGTCTTCTGCCAGGGCAGCTCCCGGCAGCTCGCGCTGAGGCAGAACGTCCACGAAGACGACAGCGAGGCGGTCACCGGGCTGCTCACGGCGCCGATGCCGGGCAGGATCATCAAGGTGATGGCGCAGGCGGGCCGCAAGGTCGCGAAAGGTGACCCGCTCCTCATTCTCGAAGCCATGAAGATGGAGCACACCATCACCGCCCCCGCCGACGGGGTGGTCAAGGAGCTGCACTACGCCGCCGGCGAGCAGGTCCTCGAGGGGGCCGAACTCATCCGCCTCGAATGAAAAAAGTCCGGATCGTAGAAGTAGGACCGCGCGACGGGCTGCAGAACGAGCCCGGCGAGCTGCCGACGGCCGTGAAGGTGGAGCTCATCGAGCGGCTCGCCAGCGCCGGGCTGCCCGCGGTCGAGGCGACTGCTTTCGTCTCCCCCAAGTGGGTGCCGCAGATGGCCGACCACACCGAGGTGCTGGAGCGCGTGCGGCGCAGGCCCGGCGTGTCCTATCCGGTGCTCACGCCCAACCTGAAGGGCTTCGAAGCCGCGCGCACAGCCGGCGCGACCGAGGTGGCGGTATTCGGTGCCGCCTCCGAGGCCTTCTCGAAGAAGAACATCAACTGCTCGATTTCCGAGTCGCTGGAACGCTTCCGCCCGCTCGTTCTCGAAGCAGGGAAATCCGGCATCAAGGTGCGCGGCTACGTGTCCTGCGTGCTGGGCTGCCCGTACGAAGGCGAGGTCGCCCCGGGGCGCGTGGCCGATGTCGCCGGGGCGCTCTACGACATGGGTTGCTACGAGATCTCGCTCGGCGACACCATCGGCGTCGGCACGCCCGGGAAGGCGAGGGCAATGATCGAGGCTTGCGCGCGCCGCGTGCCGCTCGAGCGACTCGCAGGCCACTACCACGACACCTATGGCCAGGCGCTCGCCAACATCTACGCCTCCCTCGAGGCAGGCGTCACCACGTTCGATGCTTCGGTCGCCGGCCTCGGCGGCTGCCCCTACGCGGCCGGCGCCTCCGGCAACGTCGCGACCGAGGACGTGGTGTACATGCTGCACGGCCTGGACCTGGAGACCGGCGTGGACCTGAAGCGCCTGGTCGGGATCGGCCGCTGGATCTGCGCCGTGCTCGGGCGCGAGCCGGCCTCGAAGGTGAACAAGGCTTTCAAGGCTTGAAGTCGCCCTGCGTCAAGGTGTGCCAGATGGACCCGCAGCGCGGCGTCTGCCTGGGCTGCGCGCGAACGCTCGACGAGATCGCCCGCTGGGGCGCCATGAGCGATGAAGAACAGGCGCGAATCATGGATCAGCTCCCGGCAAGAAGAAGCCTAGATATCCCGGAAGTCTCCGTGCCGCCCCTTGCCTGAGGCGAAGCGCTTCGCGCCTTCCGCGCCCTCGGCCACGAAGGCCGGAAAGCCGTTGTACCACTCCTTGCGCATCGCCTCGCGGAGCGGCAGGCCTTGCTGCATGTAGGCCGAGCGCCGGTCGGCGCGCATGCAGGCCTGCGGGAAGCGCGCGATCTCGTGCGCCATCGCCTCGGCGAATTCGCGCGACTTCCCTTCGGGCACGACATGCTCGCAGGCGCCGATGCGCAGCGCCTCGTCGGCGGGAACCTTGCGGCCGGTGAGGATGATCTCCATCGCGCGGCCCATGCCGACAATGCGGGGCAGGCGCACCGTCCCGCCGTCGACGAGCGGCACGCCCCAGCGGCGGCAATAGACACCGAAATAGGCCGACTGCTCCATCACGCGCACGTCGCACCACAGCGCGAGCTCGAAGCCGCCCGCCACGGCCGGCCCGGCCACCGCGGCGATGACCGGCTTGTCGAGCTCGAGGCGCGTCGGGCCGAGCGGTCCGCGCGGGATGGCCTTGCGGTCGTCCAGCGGGTAATCGATTTGATGTAGCTGAGAAGCATCTTGAATCAACGACGCGCAATACTTGAGATCCCAGCCGGCGCAGAAGGCGCCGCCCTCGCCCCACAGCACCGCCACCGCGGCCTCCGGTTCCTTGTCAAAGTCTTCAAATGCAGAAACAAGGTCGTCCGCGCTTTCCGGGTTCATCGCGTTGCGCGCCTCCGGGCGCGAGTGAATCACCGTCCAGACCCTGCCCTTCTTCTCGATTCTCACCGCCATGACCGCCTCCGTTGATTGGTACTTCGATTTCGTCTCGCCTTACTCGCACATCTGCCTGCACCGGCTGCGGGACATTCCCGCCTCGATTATCTACAAGCCGGTGCTGTTCGCCGGGCTGCTCAACCACTTCGGGCAGAAGGGCCCGGCCGAGATCCCGGCGAAGCGCAAATGGACCTACCGCTGGTGCCACTGGTGGGCGAAGGAGCTCGGAGTGCCGTTCCGCTTCCCGGCCTCGCATCCGTTCAATCCGCTGCATCACCTGCGCCTCGCGCTTGCCTGCGGCTCGTCGCCGGAGGCGGTGCGACGCATTTTCGAATCGATCTGGGTGAGCGGGGACGAGGCAACCGACCCCGGGAGATTCTCTAAGCTGTGCCAGGAACTGAAAATCAGCCCACAGCAATTGGCCGATCAGGGAATCAAGGATTTGCTGCGTAGGAACACTGAAGAAGCGGTGGCACGCGGCGTGTTCGGCGTGCCGAGCTTCGTCGTGGACGGCGAGGTGTTCTGGGGCGCCGACTCGATCGGGTTCCTGAGCGCCTTCCTCGCCGACCCCGCGGCGGTCAGGAACGAGGAAATGCGGCGGCTAGAGGCATTGCCCTTCGCCGCCGCGCGAAAGACCTCCTAGAAGACCACCTTTTCGCCCGGCTGCGGCACGATCACCGTCGTCGGGCTGCTGCCCAGCGCCTTGACGAACTCTTCGGGTTTGCCGGTCAGCATCGAGTTGGTGCCGTAGTGGATGGGAATGGCGAAGCGCGGCTTGAGAAGGTTCTTCGTCACGTACGCGGCGTCCTCCGGGCTCATGACGAAGTGCCGGCCGATCGGGATCAGGATGAGATCGGGCTTGTAGTAGTCGCCGATCAGCTTCATGTCGCCGAAGATGCCGGTATCGCCCATGTGGTAGATCTTGAAGCCGTTCTCGAGCTCGATGATGAAGCCGACCGGCTCGCCGCCGGGGTGCGTCTCGGCTTTTCCGGTAGCCGGATTGGTCCAGAGGATCTCCGAGGAATGCTCGGCATGCGTGGCGGTGATCTTCACCCCGCCCGGCCCGAACGGCGTGATGGTCCCGCCCTTGCCGAAGCGCGGCGCGAGGTCCGTGGGCAGGATGCCCAGCGTCACCACGGCCTGACCCAGGCCGGCAGCAGTGTACATGGGCGCGTTGTGCATCTTCGCGAGCTCCGGCGCGTCGGCGAAGTGGTCGCCGTGGCCGTGCGTGACGAGGATCAGGTCCACCTTGCCTAGCGCGGCGAGGTTCTTGTACTCCGCCGGGGTTTTGGGGTTCTTCTGCAGCCAGGGATCGATGACGATCACCTTGCCGGTGAGCGTCGTAATACGGAAGGCAGCCTGCCCGAGCCACAGCACTTCGATCTTGCCGCTGGGCTTGTAGGTCGATTGCGGTGCGGCGCACGACACCAGGACGAAGGCGGTAAGCAGGGTCAAAAACCGCTTCATGGTTCCTCCTCAGGTGTACTTGCGCTTGTCCTCGATCACCTTTCCGTCGTTCGGCAGGCTTCCCGCCTCCGCGAGCATTACTTCGCCGCGCAGCTTGGTGACTTCCCGGATCGAGGCGACGATCGCCTCCGCCAGACCGGCCGGGCGCTCCGTCGTCTCGCAGTGCAGGGTCATGCGATCGTTGCCGGCTTCGCCTTCTACCACGAGCCGGGCGCGCAGCACTTCGGGATGGCGCTGGCGGACTTCGTTGACCTGGCCAGGCGTTACGAACATCGCCCGCACCTTGGTGCTCTGGTCCGCCCTGCCCATCCATCCCTTGATGCGCACGTTGGTGCGTCCGCAGGGGCTGCGCCCCGGAAGCACCGCAGAAAGATCGCCGGTGGCGAAGCGGATCAGCGGGTAATCCCGGTTGAAGCTCGTGATGACGACTTCGCCGACCTCGCCCGGCGGCAGCGGCTCGCCGGTGCCCGGGCGCACGATCTCCAGGATGAGCCCCTCCTCGAGGATCATGCCTTCGTTCACGGTGCCGTCCGGCATCAGCGATTCGTAGGCCATGAGGCCGAGATCCGCGCTCGCGTAGCACTGCGAGACCCGGATGCCGCGCTCGCCCAGGGTTTTCCTGAGGACGGGCGGAAGATACTCGGCGCCGACCTGGGCCTTCTGC
>JAQSVY010000027.1 GCA_029266935.1 Burkholderiales bacterium | reverse complement strand
TGCACGAAGTTGAAGTACCAGAGCAGGCCGATCCACATCACCCCCGAGAGCACGTGCAGCCAGCGCATGAAGAAGCGCCACCAGTTCATGTCGCCGGTCTTGGCGAAGCTGCCGGCGATGGCCATGATGACGAGGAGGATGACGATGCCCGCGACGATCGTACGTCCGAGGGACTGGAAGATCGCACCCATGGCTTTCTCCTATTTTGTAATGATGGGTTCGAAGCCGAAAAAGTCTAGCACGCGTCAATGCCCGCCCGCTAACAGCCCGGAGGCGGCCAGGAGCAGCACCAGCACCTGCGCGGCGACGATGGCGGCCTGCAGCCGCTCCCGGCGCGCCAGCAGCAGGGGCAGTACGCGCAGATAACAGACGACGGTGACCAAGCCGAGCAGCGCCACCCCGACCAGGTTCTGGTACTCGCCCTTGTCGAGCATGGGGAGCCAACCCCACCCGGTGGGCGCACCGCTCAAGGCGAGATAGCGCTCCAGCGGCAGCGTCCAGAAGCGCGGCATTTCGGCGAGCGGCAGCGCGGCCGGCGCCAGGCCGAAGACGTAGGCGAGGAAGGCGGCGATCAGCACCGCGAGCGAGATGCGCGTTCCCCAGTCCAGCCAGCGTGCGTAAACGTGCTGATCGCTCATCGGCTCAGTTCCACCAGCCCAGGCCCTTGAGCAGCGCGCGAGCGCCGGCGACGAGGAGCAGTGCGATGACGATGCGTCGCACAGTCGCCGCCGGCGCGACGCGCAGCAGCCGCGCGCCGATCTTGGCCCCCAGCATCACGCCGATGATGGAAGGGGCGACGATGATCGGCAGCACGGCGCCGCGGTTGATGTAAATCCAGGCGGCGGACGTATCGATCACGGAGAGCAGGAACCCCGAGGTGCCGACCGAGAGCTTGAGCGGCACGCCCATCAGCAGGTTGAACACCGGCACGTTCGCCCATCCTGCGCCGAGGCCGAACATGCCCGCGAGGACGCCGATGCCGCCGAAAGCGAAGAACGCCGCGGTGGTGCGGTGCACGCGCCACTCGACATCGCGCCCGCTCGCGGGGTCGTGATAGACGCCGTGCATGTGCAGCGCTTCGCCGAGGGCGTCGGGGCGCACGCCGGCGGGGCGCTCCGATTTCTTCGACTGCCACATCAGCGCCGCGATGGCGAGAATGGTGACGCCCAGCGCTGTCTGCACGAACGAAGTGGGCAGCGCGAGACCGAGCAGCGCGCCTCCGATCGACGTGATCGAGCCCACCACCGCAAGCGGCATTGCGAGGCGCAGGCTGGCAAGGCCGCCGCGCAGCAGCGCCGGCCCGGCGGACAGGGCGCCCGAGAGCGCGAGCAGCAGCCCCGCTCCGCGCACGAAGTCGAGGTGGAAGGGGAAGAAGCCGCCGACGATGGGCACGAAGAGCACGCCGCCGCCGACCCCGGCCAGCACGGCGACGATGCCGAGCAGGAAAGTCACCGCGAACAGCGCGAGCGGCCAGATCCACCAGGGTAATGCGGCGGCTTCCATCTTTCTTTCAAGTTATGCTCGCATTATGCCGAAGCTCGCGGCGAACGTTTCCGTGCTCTTCCCGCAGCTCGAGTTCCTCGAGCGGTTCGCCGCTGCGGCTCGCGTCGGCTTTCGCTTCGTCGAGTACCAGTTTCCCTATGCGTGGCCGGCCGGTGAGGTGGCGCGACGCGCGCGCGAGGCCGGCGTCGAGGTGGTGCTGCACAACCTGCCCGCCGGCGACCTGGCGAAGGGCGAGCGTGGAATCGCCTGCCTGCCCGGCCGCGCGCACGAGTTCCGCGAGGGCGTCGAGCGCGCCATCGAATACGCCAGGGTGGCCGCCTGTCCGAGGCTGAACTGCATTGCCGGCCTCGCGCCGCAGGACGCCGCGCACTTCGCCCAGCTGGTTGAGAACGTGCGCTACGCCGCGCGCCGGCTCGGCGAAGTCGGTATCCAGCTGCTGATCGAGCCCATCAACACGCGCAGCGTGCCCGGCTTTTTCCTCACCGGCTCGCGCCAGGCGCTCGACGTCCTCAACGCCGCGGGCGAAGGCAATGCATTGCTGCAGTACGACATCTTCCACATGCAGGTCATGGAAGGCGATCTCGCGCACAGCATCGAGCGCCTGCTGCCGCGCATCGGCCACATGCAGCTCGCCGACGTGCCGGGGCGGCACGAGCCCGGCAGCGGCGAGATCAACTTCGAATTCCTGCTCGCGCACATCGACGCCCTGGGGTACGCCGGCTGGATGGGTTGCGAATACAATCCGCGGGGTGACACGGTCGAAGGATTGAAGTGGGCTCGCGCCTATCTGTCGTGAACGCGCTGCGCGCCTTTCTTCCGGCGCGCGCGGTGCTGCACGAAGAGGAGGACACCCGCCCGTACGAGTGCGACGGGCTGACGGCGTACCGGCAGCTGCCGATGGTGGTCGCGCTTCCCGAGACCGAAGAGCAGGTGCAGCGCGTGTTGCAGGCGTGCGCGGCCCTGGGCGTGCCGGTGGTGCCGCGCGGCGCGGGCACCGGGCTTTCCGGCGGCGCGCTGCCGCCGGGTGATGGCGTGCTGCTGTCGATGGCGAAGTTCATGCGCGTTTTGCGGGTCGACCCGCGCGCGCGCGTCGCGATCGTGCAGCCGGGCGTGCGCAACGCGGTCATCTCCGAGGTCGCGGCGCCGTTCGGACTTTTCTACGCCCCGGACCCTTCGAGCCAGATTGCCTGCACCATCGGCGGCAACGTGTCGGAGAACTCCGGCGGTGTGCACTGCCTCAAGTACGGCCTGACGCTGCACAACGTGCTGCGCCTGCGCGGGTACACCGTCGAGGGCGAGCCGATCGAGCTTGGCAGCGAGGCACCCGATGCGCCGGGCTATGACCTTCTGGCGCTGGCGGTCGGCTCCGAGGGAATGCTGATGGTGGTGACCGAAGTGGCGGTGAAGCTGCTGCCGCTGCCGCAGAGCGCGCGCGTGATCATGGCGTCGTTCGACGACGTGGAGAAGGCGGGGCAGGCGGTCGCCGCGGTGATCGCCGCCGGAATCATCCCCGCCGGCCTGGAAATGATGGACCGGCCGGCGACGCACGCGGTGGAGCAATTCGTCGCTGCTGGATACGATTTGCAGGCGGCCGCGATCCTCTTGTGCGAGTCCGACGGCACTCCGGAAGAGGTCGATGACGAGGTCGCGCGCATGATGGCGGTGCTCGCGCAGGCGGGCGCCGCACGGATGACGGTGTCGCGCGACGAGGCGGAGCGGCTGCGCTTCTGGTCGGGCCGCAAGGCGGCGTTCCCCGCTGTCGGGCGCATCTCGCCCGACTACTATTGCATGGACGGCACCATCCCGCGCAAGCGGCTCGGCGAGGTGCTGCGCTTCATTGCGGCGATGGAGAAGAAGTACGACCTGCGCTGCCCGAACGTATTTCACGCCGGCGACGGCAACCTGCACCCGCTCATCCTGTTTGACGCGAACAGCGCCGAAGAGCTCCACCGCACCGAGCTCTTCGCCGCCGAGGTGCTGGAAAAGTGCGTGGAGGTGGGCGGCACCATCACCGGCGAGCACGGCGTCGGCATGGAGAAGATCAACCAGATGTGCGTGCAGTTCCGGCCCGACGAGCTGGAGCTGTTCCATTCGATCAAGCGCGTCTTCGATGCGCGCGGGCTGCTCAACCCAGGCAAGGCGGTGCCGACGCTTGCGCGCTGCGCCGAGTACGGGCGCACGCGCGGGCGCGGCGTCGCGGCCGCGCACCCCGAGCTGCCGCGGTTTTGACCCTCGAGCCCTTCCAGACGCGCATCCGCGACGCGGCGCAGCGCGGCGTGGCGCTGAGGCTGCGCGGCGGCGGGACCAAGGACTTCTACGGCAACGAGCCGCGCGGCGAGGTGCTCGACACGCGCGCCTACGCGGGCATCGTCAGCTACGAGCCCACCGAGCTGGTCATCACAGCGCGTTGCGGCACATCGCTTTCCGAAGTCGAACGGATTCTCGAAGAGAACGGGCAATGCCTGCCGTTCGAGCCGCCGCATTTCGGCGCCGGGGCGACCTTCGGCGGTTGCATCGCCGCCGGGCTGTCCGGCCCGCGGGCGGCGAGTGCCGGCGCGCTGCGCGACTTCGTGCTTGGCGCACGCATCGTCGATGGCCGCGGCCGCGCGCTCGGCTTCGGCGGGCAGGTGATCAAGAATGTGGCAGGCTACGACGTATCGCGGCTGCTCGCCGGCTCGCTCGGTACGCTCGGGCTGCTCGCCGAGGCGTCTCTGAAGGTACTGCCCCGGCCCGCCGAGCAGCTCACGCTGCGGCTGGAGATGCCGCAGGAGCGTGCGCTCGAGGCAATGCAGCGATGGGCGTCGCAGCCGCTGCCGCTCTCGGCTACCGCGTGGCACGACGGCGAGCTCTTCGTGCGGCTCTCCGGCGCCGCCGCGGCGGTGCGTGCCGGCGTCGCGAAGATCGGCGGCGAGCCGCTTGATGCGGCGCCCTGGCTCGCCATCCGCGAGCAGTCCCACGCTTTTTTCTCCGCTTCCCCGCTCTGGCGCATCGCCGTGCCGCCGGTGGCGGCGCCGCTCGCGCTGCCCGGTGCGCAGCTGCTCGAGTGGGGCGGCGCGCTGCGCTGGCTCGCCGCCGCAGCCCCGGCCGGTGCGGTGCGCGACGCGGCCCAACGCGCCGGCGGGCATGCGACGCTCTTTCGCGCCCGCGACAAATCGGCCGGCGTCTTCGCGCCCCTTGCGCCGACGGTGGCGCGGCTGCACCGTGGCCTCAAGGCAGCCTTTGACCCGGTCGGGATCCTCAATCCTGGCCGCATGTACCCGGAGTTCTAGCCCTTGGCGAGCTTCTTCTTCTCCCCTTCGACGGCCGCGCGCACCTGGTCGGCGAAGCCGCTATCGGGATACCGCGCGAGCAGGCGGGCATATAACTGGATCGACAGCACCGGCTCGCCTGCCTCCGCCGCCTTCGCCGCGGCCTCGAAGAGGAGCTTTTGCTGCGGCAGCGAGCCAGTGTCTTTCCGCGACGGTGCATCCGGCGCGGCCGACGCGTGGGCGGGCATGGGCTGCGCCAGCGCGGCTGCGGCCGACGTGGGCGCAACCTGCGCGAGGAAGCTTGCCGCGCGCGCTTCGGCCGCACGGCTTCGCTCGCCCCATCGCTTGCGCAGCTGCCAGCCCGCATATGCAAGCGCCGCGGCGATCGCGGCGAGTACCATCCACACCATCGTCTGCATGCAAAAAGTATAGCCGCCATGCAGACGCAGCTCGCCGACTTCATCCGCGACAGCGTCGAAGGCCGCGAGGCCGACGCCATCCTGCGCAAGTGCGTGCACTGCGGCTTCTGCACTGCGACCTGCCCGACCTACCAGGTGCTGGGAGACGATCTCGACAGTCCGCGCGGGCGCATCTACCTCATGAAGCGCGTGCTTGAAGGCGCGCCGGTGAGCGGAAGAACGCGGCTGCACCTCGACCGCTGCCTGACCTGCCGCGCGTGCGAGACCACCTGTCCTTCGGGCGTGCGCTACGGCCGGCTTGTCGATATCGGTCGCGCGGTCGTCGAGGCGCGCACGCGGCGCGGGTCGTGGGATCGCGCGAAACGCGCCTCGCTGTCGTTTTTCCTGCCCCGTACCGGGCTCTTCGGCGCGGCATTGGGACTGGGCCGCCTGGTGCGGCCGCTGCTCCCCGGGAGGCTGAAGAAGGCGGTCCTTCCATCCAGGCCGCGCGGGACATGGCCGCCGCCGCGGCACGCCCGCAAGATGCTCGTGCTCGCCGGCTGCGTGCAGCCGGCGCTCGCGCCTTCGATCAACGCGGCGGCGGCGCGCGTGCTCGACGGTGTCGGCATCTCGCTTGTCGAGGCGCCCTCGGCAGGCTGCTGCGGCGCCGTGCGCTTCCATCTCAACCGCCAGGAAGCGGGCCGCGACGACATGCGCGCCCTGATCGATGCCTGGTGGCCGCTCGTCGAAAGCGGCTCGGTGGAAGCGATCGTTATGACCGCGAGCGGCTGCGGCGCGACGGTCAAGGAATACGCTCACTTCCTGCGCGAGGACGCGCACTATCGCGACAAGGCCGAGCGCATCGCGTCGCTAACGCGCGACCTGTGCGAAGTGCTCGAGCCGCAGGCGATGCCGCTCGTGGAGAACGCGGGGCGCGTCGCCTTCCAGTCGCCCTGCAGCCTGCAGCACGGCCAGCAGCTCCGCGGCAGGGTCGAGGTGCTGCTTGCGCGCGCCGGTTTCGAGCTCACGCCGGTGGACGACGCGCATCTGTGCTGCGGCTCGGCGGGCGCCTACTCGCTGCTGCAGCCGGAGCTCTCCGGCGAGCTGCGCCTGCGCAAGCTGCGTGCGCTGCACGAGGGCGCTCCGGCCCGCATTGCCACCGCGAATATCGGCTGCCTGGCGCATCTCCAGGCCGGCACGACCACGCCGGTCATGCACTGGATAGAGCTGCTGGACGAGGCCCTGCGGCGTAAAATGACTGCATGAGCACCGAGGTCGTCCGCGCTGCTTGCCCGCACGACTGCCCGGACACCTGCGGCATGCTGGTTACCGTGAAGGACGGTGTCGCGGTGAAGATCCAGGGCGATCCCTCGATGCCCTTCACGGAGGGAACACTCTGCACGAAGGTCGCGCATTACCTCGAGCGCACCTATTCGCCCGACCGGGTGCTGCATCCGCTGAAGCGCACCGGGAAAAAAGGCGCGGGAAGCTTTCGCCGCGTGACCTGGGACGAGGCGCTCGACGAGATCGCGGCGCGCCTGAAGGGCATCGCCGCCGAGAACCCGCAGATGATCCTTCCCTGCAGCTACGCCGGCACCATGGGCATGCTGCAGTACAGCTCGATCGACCGGCGCTTCTTCCACCGCCTGGGCGCCTCGCTCCTGGACCGCACCCTGTGCTCCTCTGCGGGCAAGGCGGGGCTCAAGGCGACGCTCGGCGGCAGCTACGGCATGGACCCCGAGCAGTTCGTCGACTCGCGCCTGATTCTCATCTGGGGCTCAAACCCGATCGTCTCCAATCTGCATTTCTGGTCGCGCGCCCAGGAAGCGAAGCGTCGCGGGGCGAAGCTCATCGCCGTGGACCCCTACCGCAGCCTGACCGCGGAGAAGTGCAGTCAGCACATCGCACCTTACCCCGGCACCGACGCGGCACTCGCGCTCGGCATGATGCACGTGCTCGTTGCCGAAGAGCTGCTCGATCGGGACTACATCGAGAGATATACCGTCGGCTTCGACGCGCTGAAGAAGCGCGTGCTGGCCGAGTACGCCCCTGCCCGGGTGGCCGACATCTGCGGCCTGCGCGTCGATGAGGTGGTGCAGCTCGGGCGCGACTACGGGCGCACGAAGCCTGCGGGAATCCGGCTCAACTACGGCATGCAACGGCACGCCGGCGGCGGCATGGCCGCGCGCACTATCGCCTGCCTGCCCGCGCTCACGGGTGCCTGGCGCGATGCCGCGGGCGGCATCGTACTCACGACGGCGGACTTCTACGGCTTCGATCACGCCGCGCTCGAACGCCCCGACCTGATCCCCGCCGGCGTGCGGCCGCGCGTCATCAACCAGGCGGCGCTCGGCGATGCACTCACGCGTGCCTCGCCGCCGATCAAGGCGACCATCGTCTATAACAACAACCCGGTCGCGGTGTGCCCGGATTCGAGCCAGGTGATTGCCGGCTTCTCGCGCGAGGATCTGTTCACGGTGGTAATGGACTCCTTCCTCACCGACACCGCGGACTACGCCGATATCGTTCTGCCGGCCACGACGCAGCTCGAGCACCTCGACGTGCACAAGTCCTACGGGCACCTCTACGTGCTCGCGAACAACGCCGCGATCGCGCCGGTGGGCGAGTCCCTGCCCAACATCGAGGTGTTCCGACGGCTGGCGGCGCGCATGGGTTTCGAGGACGCGTGCTTCGCCGACAGCGACGAGGTCGTCGCGCAGCAGGCGCTCGCCTCCGGGCACCCCAACCTTGCCGGCATCGACTGGGCGGCGCTGCGCGAGCGTGGCTGGATGCGCCTTGCCGTGCCGGAGAAGTTCGCGCCGTTCGCCCAGGGCAACTTCGCGACCCCGTCGGCTAAATGCGAGCTCTACAGCGCAGCGCTGGAGAAGGAGGGCATCGATCCGCTGCCCTTCTACAACCCGCCCGCCGAGCTCGCCTCGAGCAACCCCGCGCTCGCGCAGAAGTACCCCCTCAGCTTCCTCTCGCCGCCGCGGCGCAACTTCCTCAATTCCACGTTTGCCAACCTGCCGCGCTTCCGCGAAGACGACCGGCCGCCCGAGCTCGAGCTGCACGCTGATGACGCCGCATCTCGCGGCATCCGCGACGGCGACCGCGTGCGCGTGTTCAACGACCGCGGCTGGTTCGGCGCCGTCGCCCGCATCAACGGCAAGCCGCGCCGCGGCGTGGTAGTCGCCCTGTCGGTGTGGTGGAAGAAGTTCTCGCCCGACGGCCGAAACGCCAACGAGGTCACCTCGCAGCGCATCGCCGACCTCGGCGGGGCGGCGACCTTCTACGACTGTCTCGTCGAGGTCGAGAAGGCTGCTTGAGCGCCGACGAGGAGCTGCGCCTCTACCGCACCGTGCTCGAGACCTCGGGCGAGCTCATCTGGTCGCTCGATCGCGAGGGGCGGTGGACCTCGCTCAACGCCCCCGCGGCGCGGCGCATCTACTGGCGCGATACCGCCGACCTGCTCGGCCGGCCCTTCACAGAGGTAGTGGCGCGCGAGCTGCGCGAGCGCGATTACGCCGTGTTCCAGCGCCTCCTCGACGGCCAGGCGCTCTTCGACCACGAGACCCGGCACATGCGCAGCGACGGCGCGCTCGTCGATTTGTCCTTCAATGCCGTCGCGCTGCTCGACGCCGGGGGGCGGGTGCTCGGCGCGGCAGGCACCGCGCGCGACATCAGCGAGCGCAAGCGCGCCGCGGCGGCGCTGCACGAGACCGTGGAGAAGCTGCGCCTCGCGGTCGAGGCGGCCGACCTGCACTACTGGGAATGGGACGCCGGCACGCGCCGCCTGCAATGGGGCCGCAGCCCGAGCTTCGCCCCCGACGACCCGGAAGGAAGCCTTCGCGCAGCGATCGAGCGCGGCGAGCCCTTCGAGATCGAGTACCACGTCACCGCGCCGGGCGGGCAGCGGCAGTGGCTGGCGGCCCGCGGCGTGCCCATGACCGACGCCGCCGGTGGCCTGACCCGCATGATCGGCGTCTCGCAGGACATCAGCGCGCGCAAGGCGCGCGAAGAGGCGGTGCGGTTCCTCGCCCACCATGACGCCCTCACCGGCCTGCCCAACCGGCGCCTGCTCGACGACCGCCTGGCGCAGGCGATCCACATCGCACAGCGGCGCGACGGCAAGCTGGCGGTGATGCTCATCGACCTGGACGACTTCAAGCAGGTCAACGACTCGCTCGGGCACCGCGCCGGCGACGCGGTGCTTCGCGAGGTTGCGCAACGGCTCGCCCTATGCGTGCGCAAGGCCGATACGCTGGCGCGCCACGGCGGGGATGAGTTCGTGGTCGTGATCTCCGACGTGCAGTCCGAATCGGACTGCAAGCTCGTCGCCGAGAAGGTGCTGTGCAGCCTTTCGGCCGAGTTCCGCCTCGAGGCCCGCGCGCTCGCGCTGGGCGCAAGCATTGGCATCTCGCTCTTTCCCACCGACGCGGGCGACGGCGATGCTCTGTTGCGCAACGCCGATGCCGCGATGTACCGAGCCAAGCAATTGGGGCGCAACCAGTACCGTTTCTACGGAAGGTAGGGCCGTGCGCTGGCTGGCGCTCCTCGCGGCGGCCATTGTCGGTGCCGCACACGCGGAGTCCCTCACTGTCGGGTCGAAGCGCTTCACCGAGTCGTACATCCTTGGCGAGCTGATCGCCGGGGTGGCTGGCGCCCGCCACCAGCCCGGTCTGGGCAGCACCGGCATCGTGTTCGCCGCGCTCAAGGCCGGCTCGATCGACCTCTATCCCGAGTACACCGGAACGATCGCGAAG
>JAQSVY010000294.1 GCA_029266935.1 Burkholderiales bacterium | reverse complement strand
TTGGGCTCGATGGTGAGCTGGTAGGCCGACAGGTGCGGCACGCCGCAAGCGAGCCCTTGCGCGATGTCGGCGCGAGCCATCTCGAGCGTCTGCCCCGGCAGCCCGTACATGAGGTCGAGGTTCACATTGTCGAAGCTTGCGAGCGCCGCGTCGATCGCGCGCCTCGCCTCGGCAGCGGAGTGGATGCGGCCGAGCTTTTGCAGCATCGCGTCGTCGAAGCTCTGCACCCCGACCGAGATGCGGTTCACGCCCGCCTCGCGGAAGCCGCGGAAGCGGCCGGCTTCCACCGTGCCGGGGTTCGCCTCGAGCGTGATCTCGGCCTGCGGCTCGAGCACCATCCTCGCCCGCACCGCGGAGAGCAGCGCGTCGATCGCGTCCGGCGAGAACAGGCTCGGCGTGCCCCCGCCGACGAACACGCTGACGAGGCGCCGGCCCCAGATGGAAGGCAGCAGCGCTTCCAGGTCGAGAATGAGGTGCTCGACATACGCCTTCTCGGGCAAATCGCCGCCGCGCTCATGCGAGTTGAAATCGCAGTACGGGCACTTGCGCACGCACCATGGGATATGGACGTACAGCGCGAGCGGCGGCAGGACCGCCAGGTGGACTCGCGAGGGGCTCTGGAGGGCTACTTCCATTCGTTCAGCAAGCCAATCAGCTTCTGCAGCGCCTGGCCGCGGTGGCTGAGGCGGTTCTTCTGGGCCGGATCGAGCTCGGCCGCGGTCTTGCCCAGGGCCGGGAGGCGGAACAGCGGGTCGTAGCCGAAGCCGTTCGCGCCGCGCGGCGCGCGCGCGATCTCGCCGCGCCAGAACCCTTCGGCGATGACGGGACGCGGGTCGTCGAAACGCTGCAGGAGCACCATGATGCAGTAGTAATAGGCCGCCCTCTTTTGACCCAGTTTTCTCAGCAACAATTCGTTGTTGCGGGCATCGCGCTCCTCGCGGCCGCCTTCGCGGCCCGCGTAGTAGGCGGAGTGCACGCCCGGCTCGCCGCCGAGCGCCTCGACGCACAGGCCCGAGTCGTCGGCAAGCGCAGGAAGGCCGGTGGCGCGGCTGGCGTGGCGCGCCTTGGCGAGCGCGTTCTCGAGGAACGTGTCGTAGGGTTCCGGCCCGTCGGCGATGCCGAGGTCGCCTTGTGAAATCACTTCAAGGGATAGCGGCGCAAGCAGCGCCCCGATCTCCCGCAGCTTGCCGGGATTCCCGGAACCGAGCACCAGCTTCACGGATTCAGGGCGCGCTTCTGCTGGGCGATCAGCTCACGGATGCCGCCGGCAGCGAGCTCGACCAGGGCGTCCAGCTCTTCCTGGGAGAAGGGCTCGCCCTCGGCGGTGGCCTGCAGCTCGACAAAGCGTCCGGCGCCGGTCATCACCACGTTCATGTCGGTGCCGCAGGCCGAGTCCTCGGCGTAGTCGAGGTCGAGCACCGGCGTGCCCTGGTGGATGCCGACGGAGACGGCGGCAACGAACTCGCGGATCGGGCTCCGGGTGAGGAGGTTCCTCTGTTGCAGCCATGAAACGGCGTCGTGTAGCGCCACGAAAGCGCCGGTGATCGCAGCGGTGCGCGTGCCGCCGTCGGCCTGGAGCACGTCGCAGTCGACCTGAATAGTTCTTCCGCCGAGCGAAGAGAGGTCAACGACCGCTCTGAGCGAGCGTCCTATCAGGCGCTGGATCTCCTGCGTGCGGCCCGACTGCTTGCCGCGCGCCGCCTCGCGCTCGCCGCGCGTGTTGGTCGCACGCGGCAGCATGCCGTACTCGGCGGTCACCCAGCCGCGGCCGCTGTCGCGCAGGAACGGCGGCACGCGCTCCTCCACCGAAGCGGTGCATAGGACGCGCGTATCGCCGAACTCAACGAGCACAGAGCCCTCGGGGTGGCGGGTGTAGCCGCGCGTGAGGCGTACGGCGCGCAGCTCGTCGGGCTTCCGGCCACCGGGCCTCATCGCGGCCTCATTGGGGGGGGTGGGGGCGCAGCGCGGCGCGGATCTCTTCGATCGCCTTCTCTATGTCCTCGTCCGACATGCGCATGAAGTCGAGGTCGGTGGCGGCAAAGTCCTGCACGACGGTCGCCTCTGCCGCCGGGCCAGAGGGCTCGACCCCGTCCTCGTCCCAGGTCATTGCCAGCGCGGAGACGTTGTCGCCCGACGGCCCCCCGCGCGTCTCGGCGAGCTCGGCGAGCTCCGGAATCGCCTCCTCGAGGCTGCGCGCGAGCAGCGCGTGCAGCATCTGCCGCTGCGTAAGCGGCCCCCAGAAGCCGTCCGAGCAGAGCAGCAGCACGTCGCCCTTGGCAAGGCGCACGCGCTGTGTCGCGTCGGGAGTCGGCGCGAGGTGGCCGCCCAGGCACTGCAGCAGGCGATTGCGGTCCGGATGCGAGGCGATGGCCTCCTCGCGGATGCGCCCCTCGTCGATGAGGCGCTGCACGACGGTATGGTCGCGCGTGCGGCTGACGATGCGGCCTTCGCGAACGAGGTAGAGCCGGCAATCGCCGACATGCATCCACCATGCATGGCCATCCTGCACGACGCAGGCGACGATCGCCGTGCGCGGGGTCTCCGCAAGGCCGAGGCGCTGTCCCTCGCGCAGGATGGCCGCGTGCGAGGCGGCCATGGCGCGCGCGAGAAAAGCCGCCGGATCGGCGAGGAGAGGCTGCGCTTCGCGACGGAACACCGCGCCGAAGAGCTCGACCGCCATCTCCGCGGCGATCTCGCCGTGCAGGTGGCCGCCGAGGCCGTCGGCGACAGCCATCAGCGCCGCGCCCGGCGTCTGCCAGAAGCCGACGCGGTCCTCGTTCATGGCGCGCCCGCCGATGCGCGTCGCCTGGGCGTGAGCGAACTTCAAGCGGCCCTCATTTCACT
>JAQSVY010000293.1 GCA_029266935.1 Burkholderiales bacterium | reverse complement strand
AACACGGTGGTGCTGGTCGACGGCCTGCGCGTTTCGGAGAACGAGCTCGTGCCGGCGCAGCTCGCGGCGATCCCGCTCGACGCGATCGAGCGCATCGAGATCGTACGCGGCAGCGGCGCTGTGCTCTACGGCGGCGGGGCGACCGGCGGGACAGTGAATATCATCGTCCGGCGGCCGCAGCCCGGCGACGCGCGCGCCTATGCATCGGTGCGCGCTGGCGGCTACGGCACCGCGGAGGTGCGCGCCGGGCTGGCGCGCATGGGGGAGGCGCTCGGTTTGTCCCTCGATCTCTCGCACGAGGACACCGAGGGCTACCGGCGCAACAACCGCTTTCGCCAGACCAACCTGGCCGGGGCTTTGGAGGCCCGCCACGGCGAGGGCGGGGCTTACCTGCGTTTCTCGCTCGGCGACCAGGCGCTCGAGCTTCCCGGCCAGCTGAGCGAGGCGCAGATCGCTGCCGATCCCCAGCAGGCGAGCACCCCGCGCAACGACAGCGAGCGCAATGACGGGTCTCTGACGCTGGGCGGCGTCTGGCACGCCGGCCGCCACGAATTGGCCGCCGACCTTTCCTACCGGGACAAGCACGCCTCGTCGTTCTTCCTGCCGGCATTCTTCGTCGATGCGCGCGTGAACCTGTGGTCGTTCGTGCCGCGTGCGAAGTTGAGGTTCGGCAGCCGCCACGACGTGACGCTCGGCCTGGACCTGGAGCAATGGGACTACGAGAACCGCAACGCCGCTGCGGCGTCGAGCGTGGCCAATCCGTTCTCGCGGCGCGCGGGAGAGCAGACGAACCGCGCCGTCTATGCCCAGGCCAATCTGTGGGCCGCGGCGCGCACGCGCGTGGTTCTCGGCGCCCGCCTGCAGAAAAGCGAGGAGCGGCTCGCCGAGGAGGTCTTCCCGCTCGACGACCGGCGCGCCAAGCACGATCTGGATGCGTATGAGCTGGCGCTGCGCCAGGGCCTGGCGGCGGGCTGGTCGGCCTACGGCAAGCTCGGTACGAGCTTCCGCCTCGCCAATTTCGACGAGAACGCCTGCTTCGCGCCGCCTTGCACCACGACGCTCCTCGAGCCGCAGGAGGCCAAGGCGCGGGAGCTGGGGGTGGAGTACGAGCGCTCCGGCTTGCGCGGGCGGGCGGCGATCTACGACAAGCGCCTCGAGAACGAGATCTACTTCAGCCCGACGGTCTTCGCCAACGTCAACCTGCCGCCGACACGCCGTCGCGGCATCGAGCTCGAAGGCGCCTGGCGCGCCTCGCCCGGGCTCGAATGGCGCGCCGGCCTGGCTCTGCTCGAGGCGCAGTTCCGGGCCTCCGGAAAGGACGTGCCGCTCGTTCCCGAGACGATCGCCACGCTGGGTCTTTCATGGTCGCTCGCGGAGCGCACCTTGCTCAACGTCAACTCCCGATACGTGGGGCAGCAGCACTACGACAACGACCCGGACAACCTCTTTCGCAAGCAGCCGGCCTACGGGCTGGTGGACGTCAAGCTCGAGAGGCGAATGCAGCGCGTCTCGCTTGCGCTCGAAGTGCGCAACCTCTTCGACGAGAAGTACTACAGCTACGGCATCTGGAACGGCGCGAGCAGCTTCTCCGCCTACCCCCAGCCGGAGCGCGCCGCGTACCTGACGCTCGCTTATCGCGCGCACTGAAAGGTCTCATCGGCCGGGAGTGCTATCTTCGCGCGCATGGTCGCGGACCGGGTGCCGCTGGAGGACTGCGCACGCGCGCTAGTGGTGAAGATGCGCCACCACGGCGACGTGCTGCTCGCGGCGCCGGTCCTGAGCGCGCTCAAGAGCGCCAACCCCAAGCTGGAGGTCGATGCGCTCGTCTACGACGACACGGCGCCGATGTTCGAAGGTCATCCGGCGTTGTCGCAGCTCTTCACCGTGGGACGCGGATGGCGCAATCGCCCGCTTCCCGCGCGGCTCGCGCCTGAATGGCGGCTGCTGTCGGCGCTGCGCAAGCGCCGCTATGACCTGCTCGTGCACCTCACCGAGCATCCGCGCGGCGCGTGGCTCGCGCGCCTCCTCGGTCCGCGCTACAGCGTCGCGCCGATCATCCCGCGCCGCGGTGCCTTCTGGCGCCGCAGCTTCACCTACTATTACCCCGTCGTCGGTTTCGGACGGCGCCACCAGGTGGAAATCAACCTCGACGCTCTGCGCCGCATCGGCATCCATCCGCCGTCGCACGAGCGCAAAGTGGCGTTCGTGCCTGGTGCCGATGCCGAAGCGAAAATGCGCGCACTCGTGCCGTACGATGGCTTCATCCACATGCACCCGGGATCGCGCTGGCGCTTCAAGTGCTGGCCGCCGGAGCACAACGCGCAGCTCATCGACCGGCTCGCGGCCGACGGGCACCGCATCGTCCTCACCGGCGCGCCCGACGAGGTCGACATCATCGAGCGCATCCTCGCCAGGACGACGGCGACACCGCTCAATCTCGCCGGCAAGCTGACCATCAAGGAGCTCGGCGCGTTGATCGCCCGGGCGCGGCTGTTCGTCGGCGTCGATTCGATGCCGATGCACGTGGCGGCGGCGCTCGGCGTGCCGACCATCGCGCTCTTCGGCCCGAGCGGCGACCGCGAATGGGGCCCCTGGGCTGTCGCGCACCGCGTGGTGACGACCACGCATTCCTGCCGTCCCTGCGGGCTGGCCGGATGCGGCGACGGCGGAATCAGCGACTGTCTCGTAAACCTGGACGTCCAGCAGGTCTACGCCGCGGCTCGCGAATTGCTCGGATGAGGCTGGCCATCGTGCGCCCTGGGAAGGCTGGGGCGCCCGCCGCGTGCTGCGCGTCAATCCGCCCTACGTGGGCAGCTGGTGGCGCGACGCGTCGTTCGCCCGCGCAGCCTTCGCCGCGTGGCGCCGCGAGGGCTTCGATCTCGTGCAGTCGCACGAGCGCATCCCGGGCTGTGACGTGTACCGCGCCGGCGACGGCGTCCACCGGCGCTGGCTCGAGCTGCGCCGTACCGCCGAAGGTGCGACGCAGCGACTGGGGATCGCGCTCAACCCGCACCACCGCTACCTCTGCAAAGTCGAGAAGCGCATGTTCGAGCATCCGCGGCTGCGCGCGGTGATCTGCAACTCCGGGATGGTGCTCGATGAGGTGCGGCGCAACTTCCGCATCGCCCCGGAAAAGCTCCATGTCATCTACAACGGCGTGGACCTCGAGCATTTCCATCCCCGCCACGGCGAGGCGCTGCGCGCCGCCGCGCGCGCCGAGCTCGCCTGCGCGCCCGAAGACACGGTATTCCTGTTCGTTGGCTCCGGCTTCTTCCGCAAGGGCCTCGCGACTGCCATCCAGGCGCTCGCCCTGGTGCGCAAGCCGTCCTGGCGCCTGGTGGTCGCAGGGCAGGACCGCCACCAGGCGCGCTACGAGCGACACGCCGGCCAGGCTGGCGTCGCCCCGCAGGTGCGCTTCCTCGGCGGGCGTAAGGACGTCCGCCCGCTGTACGCCGCCGCCGACTGCTTCATACTGCCCAGCCGCTACGACCCATTCCCTAACACCGCGCTCGAGGCGCTGGCGATGGGCGTCCCGGTGATCGTCAGCTCGCGCTGCGGGGCCGCGGAGGCCGTCGACGTGGGCGTCAATGGCTGGATATGCGCGCCCGAAGACGCTCGCGGCTTGGCAGAATGGATGGCGCAGGCGGCGGACGCTGCCCGGGCCGGGCGCGCCAGAGAGGCGGCGCGCGCGAGCGCCGAGCGCTTCGGCATCGACGCCATGACGCAGAAGCTCACGGGCCTTTATCGCACGCTGGGAACTCATGACCGCACGCACTGAGGAGCAGAGCTTCGCAACCTATCGCCGCCTGCTGGGCTACGTGCGCCCGTACGGCAGGATCTTCGCGCTCGCCGTGCTCGGCATGGTGCTCGCCGCGGCGACCGAGCCGATCTTTCCGGCGCTCATCAAGCCGCTGCTCGACGGCGGCTTTGCAGCAGGAGAGTCGAGCTACCCGCCTGCGGTATTCGCCGGCGCCATCGTCGGCGTCTTCCTCGTGCGCGGCATTCTCACGTTCACCTCTTCGTACTGCATGAACTGGGTGGCCAACAAGGTCGTGCTCGACCTGCGTGCCGCGATGTTCTCGCGCCTGGTGCGCTTTCCCACCCGCTTCTTCGACGACAATCCTTCCGGCGCCGTCCTCTCCAAGGTGGCGTACGACGTCGCGGGAGTCACCGGTGCGGCCACGACGGTGCTCACGGTGGTCGTAAAGGACACGATCGCCGTGGTCGGCCTGCTGGCGTGGCTGCTGTACCTGAACTGGCAGCTCACCCTGATCGCGCTCGCGGTCGGCCCCCTGATCGCCTGGGTCGTGCGCCGAATCGCGGTGCGCCTGCGCCGTATGTCGCGGGAGGCGCAGCGCTCCCTCGGCGATCTGGTGTCGGTGCTGCAGGAGACGATCGAGTGCCAGAAAGTGGTGAAGGTGTTCGGCGGGCAGGACTACGAGTCGGGGCGCTTCCGGCAGCGCGCCCAGGCCCTGCGCGGCTTCAACATGCGCCAGAACATCGCCGAAGCGCTCACCACGCCCATCACGCACATGCTGGCGGCGATGGCGCTCGCGGTGATCGTGTACATCGCGATGGACGACTCCATCGCGCAGCGCGCGACCGTGGGCGAGTTCGCGTCGTTCATCACCGCGATGCTGATGCTGCTCGCGCCGCTCAAGCACCTGACGGAGATCAACACGCCGCTGCAGCGCGGGCTCGCGGCGGCGGAGAGCGTGTTCGGCATCATCGACACCCCGGTCGAGGAAGACCGTGGCAGCCTGTCGCTTCCCCGTGCGCGCGGAGACGTCGTTTTTGAACGAATTAATTTTGTTTATCCGACACGTTCGGAGCCCGCGCTCTCGGACATCGACTTGCACATCCGCGCCGGCGAGACCGTCGCGCTCGTGGGCGCATCGGGCGGCGGCAAGACGACCCTCGCCAACCTGCTGCCGCGCTTCTACTCGCCCACTTCCGGCCGCATCCTGCTCGACGGCCACGACATCCAGACGCTCAC
>JAQSVY010000292.1 GCA_029266935.1 Burkholderiales bacterium | reverse complement strand
CTGCTCGAGCCGCTCGGCCCGGAAGAGCGTTTGCGCATCGTGCAGGTCTTTAGCGCGCCCCCGCTCAAGATCAGCCTGCAGCAAGGACCATTGGACGCGGCGGCGCCCGACTCGGAAGGCAGCGCGCGAGCGATGCTTTTCGGCGTGATGCTGCGCCGTTTTCTCGGCGATGGACGGCCGGCTGCCGTGGCGGTGAAAGCGGAGCAGGACGGGGCGCCTGCGCCGATGGCGGCAGCGAAAGGCCGGATGGGACAGGGGGCGCACGGTCCCTGGATGATGCCCGGGACGGCGATGCACTTCGGAGGGCAGCCGGGATTTTCCTTCGTCGCGCAGGTGCGCCTCCGCGACGGCGCGCTAGTCACGTTCGATTCCCGGCAGCCTGCGGAGACTGCAGGCTGGCCTTATCGGCTGCTGCTCAGTCTTGCCGTGCTGCTTGCGGCGGTCGTCGCGGTTTCCCTCATCGCGGTGCGCTGGACAACGCGACCTCTCAAATCGCTCGCGGACGCCGCAGATGAGCTGGGACGAAGCATCGACCGCGCTCCCATGCGTGAGCAAGGCCCGTTGGAAGTGGCCCGCGCAGCGCGCGCATTCAACAGGATGCAGGAGCGCCTCGCCGGCCATGTCCGGGAGCGCACGGCAACGCTGGCCGCGATGTCCCATGACCTCAAGACCCCGGTGAATCGCCTGCGGCTGCGCGCTGAGCTGCTCGAAGACAGCGAAGTCAAGAAGAAGATGACCCAAGATTTGGACGAGATGCAGTCCATGATCCTCGGCACGCTCGAGTTCATGCGAGGGGAAGACACCGCCGAGAAGCCGCGCCCGGTCGATGTGAACGCGTTGCTGGAGAGCCTTCGGGCGGACGCGCAAGACAGCGGTGCGCAAGTCACGATCGAAGGCGCCGCATCGGTCCCGTATGTCGGCCGGCCGCAGGCGCTGAAGCGCTGCCTCGGGAACCTGCTCGATAACGCCCTCAAGTACGGAAACTCCGCCGTGATGCTCGTGGACGATGGCCCGGAGCGGCTGGTCATGCGCGTTCGCGATCATGGGCCCGGTATACCCGAGGCCGAGCTCGAGCGTGTGTTCGAGCCGTTCTATCGGCTCGAAGGGTCGCGCAGCCGGGACACCGGCGGCACCGGGCTGGGCTTGAGCATCGCCAGGAAAATAGCTCAGGCGCACGGCGGCACGCTCAGACTGCGAAACCTCAAGGACGGCGGCCTCGAAGCAGCATTGGCGCTGCCAAGGTGAAGGGACCGGTTATAGCACCTCGTTGAAGAGATACAGCGCGCTGTCCTGCGCCCGGTGCAGGAGGCCGCGTCTTTTCCAGTCGTGCGCGTTCAGCTCGATGCAGTGCTTGCGATCGTCCTCGAAGATCTCCTCGAGGCGCTTCGCCAGCGCACGGTCGTGGAAGCCGAGCGTGATCTCGTCGTTGGTCTCGAAGGAGCGGTCGTCGAAGTTGCTGGAGCCGACCGCGCACCACACGCCATCGACCGTCATCACCTTCTGGTGAAGCAGCGTCCGGCCGTACTCGAAGATGCGCACCCCGGCGTCGAGCAGCTGCTGGAAATTGCGGTGCGCGGCGTGCTGGACGAGCGGCATGTCGGAAACCGTGGCCGAGGGCACCATGATGCGCACGTCGACGCCGCGCCTGACCGCCTGGGCGAACGCGTCGATCGCGTCGGGCTCGGGGATGAAGTAAGGGTTCTGGATCCACAAGCGCTCACGGGCGCAGCAGATCACGGTGTGGTGCAGGATTTTCACCGCCGGCGCGGAGCCCTCGGGCTTCATGCTCGCCATGTGGGCCTCGATTTCGCCCGCGGGCTCCAGGCAGGGAAACACCTCGGCGCCGACGAAAAGCTTCCCGGTCACTTCGACCCAGTTCTCGCTGAAGGCCGACTGCACGGCGTGAACCACCGGGCCGCGCAGGCGTACCGAGAGGTCGCGCACATGGTGGCGATCCTGCGCCTCGCCGAGCCACTCGTCGACGATGCAATGGCCGCCGACCCAGGCGATCCGCCCGTCCAGGATCGCGAGCTTGCGATGGTCGCGCTCGGGGATGACGCCGAGGTGCTTCAGCGTGCGCGGGTGGTAGATGGCGAGCTCGCAGCCCGCTTCGCGCATCTGCTGTCGGGCGCCTTCGCCCATCTTCTTGCAGCCGGTCGCATCGAGCACGAGGCGCACCTTTACCCCGGCGCGGGCCTGCTGCGAGAACGCATCGGCCATGCGCTGGCCGAGCACGCCCTCTTTCCACAGGAAGGTCTCGAAGTGGATCGTGTGCCGCGCCGCCGAGATGTCCTCGAGCAGGGCATCGAAGAACGCGCCGTTCTGGAAAATCTCCACCGCATTGCCG
Source organism: Burkholderiales bacterium (assembly GCA_029266935.1). Taxonomy (GTDB): domain Bacteria; phylum Pseudomonadota; class Gammaproteobacteria; order Burkholderiales; family SG8-39; genus SCGC-AG-212-J23. Next base: position 507 of record JAQSVY010000292.1, on the reverse strand, counting down.
CGGACCGCCATTCCGAGCGAGATCCCGGAAATGGAGGGGATCAGCGCGTCGAGGGGCTCCCCGGAGACGAGCTGGAGGTGTGGGTCCTTGTGGCGCTTGATCGACCAGATTGCGATGCCGAGAAGGACCACCGCGCCGCCCAGCACCCAGGTAACCCAAGCCATTGCGAAGAACTTAAAACACGGACCTCGCCGCTTCGCTGGGGGTATCCGTAGTCAGTTAGATGGTGTACCATCTATATGGATGGTATATGGAAGGAGTTTGGATGGGACATCCGCTCGAAAGCGAAAAAATCACGATCAACCTGGGGGTCATCGACCTCGGGCAGATCGATTTGCTGGTGGGCGAGGGCTTCTACAGCAATCGCACCGACTTCATCCGCACTGCGATCCGGAACCAGGTCGCTGCACATGCGGACGTCGTCAAGCAAACCGTCTCCAGGCGCACCCTGACGCTGGGTTTGCAGCACTTCACCAGAACCGATCTCGAGGCGGCGCGCAACGCCGG
>JAQSVY010000026.1 GCA_029266935.1 Burkholderiales bacterium | reverse complement strand
GACGAGCGGCGCGAAGTCGGTGCCGCCGTTGGCGAACAGGTATTCGATGCCGCGCGCGGCGAGCAGGCCGAGCCAGGCGTCCGCTGCCGTTTCGGGCTTAAAGGTGACGGGGTGTTCGGCTTTCATCCGGCAATGGTAGCCCTAGGACAGCGTGCTCGGCCGGATCTCGAGCCAGGTCTCGCCGGGCGTGCGCTCGACCGTCACGCGGAGCGAGCGAGCAGCCCGTTCTGCGAGCGCTCGTGCAGGTAGCGTCCCAGCCGCTGCGTGTGGCTGTAGTTGCGCCGGTCGACGAGGCGCGCATCCGCGCTGCCGCGCAAGTCGATGAGCAGCGCCCGGCAGCGCACCTCGAGCGCGCGCCTTTCGCCAATCACCTCCTTCTTGATGTCGGGGAAGGCATCCATGACGAAGCGATGCCAATGGAACACCGACTCATACACGGTGGTTTCCAGCTCGAGCGAGCCGTACCACACGCCATAAGACAGGCCGTCCGACCAGCGCGTCGCATGCCAGTTGTGCGGCACGAAGGGATAGGTGATTACCGAGCCGTAGTCGAAGGGCCGTGTGACGAGCGGCGACTCGCTCGGGATGCGCTCAATGCCCTCCGCGGCGATGGCCACCGCCTGGTCGGCCGGGTCGGCGGAAAGATCGTCGAACAGGGGCTGCGAGACGCGGATGCCCTTGATGTTGCGCACCAGGTCGGCGTCGAAATCGACGACCTCGCGGACCAGCCTTTTGACCATGGCCTAGCGGCCGCGCTCAAAATCGAGATAGCGTCGCACGGCGAGGATCCCCTCGTAGCCGTGCCGGCGCATGATGGCGAGCGGCGCTTCGCCGCCGAAGCGCCGGTTGGGCGCGCTCACCCAGCGGTAGGCGAGGTCCAGATCGTGCGGGAAGATGATGCGCAATGCCTTGTGGATGCCGAGCAGGTGTCCGGCGCGGGCGAGGAGGTCGGGGCTGTCCGCCAGCGGCTCGCCGCGACGGTAGCGCGCGACGCTCGAGCGCGAGTTGGCGGAGAGCCCGAGCAGCGTCGCTTGATCGACGGCGGAGAGCTGCCAGCGCTCGAGCAGCTGCACCACCATGCGGGCCAGCCGCTCCCGGCTGCCGCGGGAATGCAGGTCGGTCTGGGGTACAGGAGTGGGTCGGGGCATGTATAAAATGGTACGACATATGTATCAATAAATACATCCAAAAGATAGACTTGTCAAACAGGGTTTGACGGACTACGCTCGCGGGGTGAGCTCGACAGAACGACTGGTGGAGATGTTCGGCAGTCAGGCCGAAGTCGCGCGCGCGTTCCAGCTCGACCGCGCGGTCGTGCACCACTGGGTGAAGACCGGCTACGTGCCGGCGCGCTGGGCGGGCGAAGTCGAGCGCGTCACGCAAGGCCGCATCAGCGCCATCGACGTCATAAACGAAGCCAGCGCGAAAAGCCCCGTCCGAGTGAAATCTCGGCCTGAGAACGCGCCGTTTGGGATTTCTTCTGAGGACAACATGACCCAGTACGCTCCCGCGAAACGCATCCATTCCTTCCATCCGCCGCAGCGCACCCTGATGGGCCCCGGGCCGACCGAGATCCACCCACGCGTGCTCACCACCATGAGCCAGCCGGCGATCGGCTACCTCGACCCGGTGTTCGTAGAGATGATGGAGGAGCTCAAGTCGCTGCTGCGTTACGTCTACCAGACGAAGAACCCGCTCACTTTTCCGCTCTCGGGGCCGGGCTCCGTGGGCATGGAGTACTGCTTCGTGAACCTCGTCGCGCCCGGCGACAAGGTGATCGTCTGCCAGAACGGCGTGTTCGGCGGGCGCATGCTCGAGAACGCGATCCGCTGCGGCGGCACGCCCGTCGTGGCCGAGGACAAGTGGGGCGAGCCAGTCGACCCGCAGAAGCTCGAGGACGCGCTGAAGAAGAACCCCGACGCGAAAGTCGTCGGCTTCGTGCACGCGGAGACGTCCACCGGCTGCCAGTCCGACGCCAAGGTCCTCACCCAGATCGCGCACAAGCACGGCGCGCTCGTCATCGTCGACGCAGTGACCTCACTCGGCGGCACGCCGGTGAAGGTCGACGAGTGGGAGATCGACGCCATCTACTCCGCGAGCCAGAAGTGCCTCTCGTGCACTCCGGGCCTCTCGCCGGTCTCGTTCTCCGAGCGCGTTGTCGAGCACGTGAAGAAGAGGAAGGACAAGATTCACAGCTGGTTCATGGACATGAACCTGCTGCTGGGCTACTGGAACGCGGGTACCCGCACCTATCACCATACCGCGCCGACCAATTCGCTGTTCGCGCTGCACGAGGCGCTGCTGCTTATCCGCGAGGAAGGGCTGGAGAATTCGTGGGCGCGCCACACGCGCCACCATCTCGCGCTCAAGGCCGGCCTGGAAGCCATGGGCTTGAGATTCCTGGTGGCTGAGAAAAATCAATTGCCGCAGATGAACGCAGTCTTGTGCCCCGAAGGCGTGAATGAGGAAGAGGTGCGCAAGCGCCTGCTCTCGGAGTTCGGCCTCGAGATCGGGGCCGGCCTCGGGCCGCTCAAGGGCAAGATCTGGCGCTTCGGGCTGATGGGCTATTCCTGCCGCCCGGACAACGTCATGCTGTGCCTCTCCGCGCTCGGCTCGGTGCTCGCGGACATGGGGCTCCCAGTGCACGTCGGCGATGCCGAGGCGGCAGCGCATGGCGCCTACGCGCAGATGCACGTCAAGGACGCGCAACGGAAGAAACGCGCCGCCTGAGGAAAAAGGGTCAGAGCAATTCACCGCTGACGGGCAGGTTCTTTGCCGGCGGTTTCCGGTAAATTGCTCTGACCCCTTTTTCATGATCTCGTAGTTTGGACACACTGACCCACGCCCTCTCGGGGGCGTTGCTCGCGCGCGCGACCGCGCCCAAGGCCGCACCGTCGCGCTCCACGCCACGCCGCGTCGCCGCGGGGTTCTTCGCGGCCGCGGCCCCTGATCTCGACTTCGTTATCGGCTTCGTCGGCCCGGTGGAGTACCTGCTTCACCATCGCGGGCCGACGCATTCAGTCGTGCTCCTGCCACTCTGGGCGCTGCTGCTGTCCTGGGTGCTTGCGAAGCTCCTGCGCGAGCCCGGGGGGTGGCGCGCGCTCTACGGCGTCACCGCGCTATCGCTCGGTGCGCATATTGTCGGCGACGTGATCACGAGCTTCGGTACCATCGTGCTCGCGCCGTTCTCCGACTGGCGCGCCGGCATCGGCACTACCTTCATCATCGACCTGTGGTTCACCGGCATCATCGTCGCCGGGCTCGCCGCCTCGGCGGTGCTTCATCGCTCGCGCATCCCGGCCGCCGCCGCCCTCGCGCTGCTCGCTGGCTACGTCGGCTTTCAGGCCCTCCAGAAAGAGAAGGCGCTCGAGTTCGCGCGGAGCCTCGCAACGCAGAAGGGCCTGGCTGGGGCGCGCATCGAGGCGCACCCGAAGCCGGTCTCGCCGTTCAACTGGACGGTGTTCGTCAGCACGCCGAGCGAGCACCATTTCGCGCACGTGAACGTGATGCGCACGGAGCCGCGCCGCTATCAGCCCGGCGACGGCTTCGTCGCGCGGCTGGACGCGCCCTACCTGCCGCTCGCGCGGGCGCGATGGGAGACACGCAGCCGTTACGGACCAGCGAAAGAAACTGAGGAAGCGTGGAACTCGCCCGCGCTCGCATTCTTCCGCTGGTTCGCCGATCAACCGGCATTCGACGGCATGAGCGAAGGCTCGACCTGCGCTTGGTTCGTCGACCTTCGCTTCCTCACGCCGGGGCGCGAGGCGATGCCGTTCCGGTACGGCGCCTGCCGCGACGCGCCGGGCGAGCCCTGGCGCCTGGCTACTTCCAGCGTCGCTGGCCCGGCTGCGGAAGCAGCGGCACGGTAAGGACGCGCAGCAGCGGCGTTCTCATGTCTTTCTTCTCGGTTCGAACAATCCCACCGGTCGCGCTCGCCCTTTCACGGGGAAGGTCCCGCACGATATGAAATCGAAGGCGTCGCCGCAGCGCTCCATGGTATCGCGGGACACGAGAATGCGGCGCTTCGCTTTCTTGGTGAGGCCCTCGATGCGGCTCGCCAGGTTCACCGTGTCGCCGATCGCGGTGTACTCGCGGCGCTTCTGCGAGCCGATGAAGCCCACCACGGCCGGCCCGGAATGCAGGCCGATGCCGACGTCGAAATCCGACTGCTCGGCGCCGAGCTCGCGCCTGAATGCCTGCAGCGTGTCGGCCATGTCGAGTGCGCAGGCCACCGCGTGGCGCGCGTGCTCCGGATCGTCGAGCGGCGCGCCCCACAACGCCATGATGCAGTCGCCGGTGAACTTGTCGAGCGAGCCGCCGTGGGAGAAGACCACGTCGACCTGCAGCGAGAAGTAGCGGTTGAGGAGCTCGACCACCTCCACCGGTTGGCGCGACTCCGAGAGCGTAGTGATGTCGCGGATGTCGGAGAAGAGCAGCGTCACCTCGCGCGTCTGCCCGACGCCCTCGATGCCGCCGCGCTCCATGAGCTGCTGCACCACATGCGGATTCACGAAGCGCGAGAACTGCGCCACCGCCTCGTGCTTCGCGCGCCGCTCGTGCAGAATCTCGGCGAGCGCCGCCGCCGCGTAGAAGCTCCAGGCCGCGACGAGCGGCGTGAGCACCGGAAGCAGGAGAAGCCTGCCTACCGCGGCATGGGAGGCAAAAAGAAGCCCCGCAGTGACAAGAGCGAGCGCGGCCCCGGTGACGGGCGAACCGAGGCGGCGGTAGAACGCGAGATAAAGAAGGACGATCAGGGCAATCCCGATCGCCGCCGGCCACCATGGCGACGCATAGCGCATGGCGCGCCCGTTCTTCAGGTTCTCGATCGCGGTGCCGAGGATCTCCGAGCCCGCCTGGGTGTGCGAGAGCGGCGTCACGCGCAGGTCGCCCAGGCCCGCGGCGCCGACGCCCACCAGCACGATCTTGCCGGCGAACTCGTCCGCGGCGCGCGTGCGCCGCTTGCGGCTGAAATCCTCGTACAGGTCGCTGAAGGACACGCGCGGGAACTTGCCGGCCTCGCCGCGCCAGGCGAGGACCAGGTCGTCGGCGTCTGGAACCGGGAAGCCGAGGTCCATCGCCACGCGCGCCGGCAGCGACGGCAGATCCCAGCCGCCGACGCGATGGCGCAGGTAGTAGCGCCGGTCGACGCCGTCGTCGTCCGGGAGGAAGTTGATCGAGCCGGTGCGCCAAAGTTTGGGCGGTAACACCAGCGGCGGGATGACCGCGATGCGCGCCCGCGGGTCGGCGTGCGGACCGCGCACCAGGCCGATCATGCCGGCGAGCTCGGCCGCCGGCGCGCCGCGCACGTCGTCTTTCACGTCCAGGCGCACCAGCGGGAAGTACAGGTTGCGTTGGCGCGAAGCCGCCGCGATGAAAGCCTTGTCGCTCTGCGGGCGGAACTTGTCCGCCTCGACGAACATGATATCGAAGACGATGGCGCGCGGCTTCTGCGCCGCCAGCCCTTCGATGAGATCGGCGTAGACCTTGCGCGGCCAGGGAAAGCGCCCGGCATCCTCCTGCATCTTCGCCAGGCTCTTCTCGTCGACGTCGATCAGCACGATTTCCGGGTCGGGTGGAAGCTCGGCCGCCCGGCGCTTCACGAAGCTGTCGAGCAGCTTGTTCTCGAGCTTCCTGAAAAAGTGCAGCTCGAAGATTTCCGCCGCCGCAACCGCAAGCACGATGAGCGCCACCAGTGCGAGGTTGCGGTTCACTTGCCGGCTAGGACCTCGCGCAGCGCGTGGAAGAGATCCACGCTGGCGTCGATCTCGTCGCGGTTGATGGAGACGCTCTCGACGTTGACGCCGAGGGGCACTGCGGCGGCGTAGGAATGGTCGAGGATGCGCCGCAGGTTGTCGCGGCAGATCTCGATCGACTTCTCGAGTGGGCGGGCGGCGCCGAGGATGGCGCGCTCGGTGTCGGCCGGTATGTTGACGCCGAGCCAGCGCAGGAACGCGAGCGTCTTGTCGCGGCCGCAGGGGGCGAAGGTCAGCACGACTCGGCGCGGCTCGATGCCTGCGCCCCGGCAGTCGCGCAGGTAATCGCGCAGCAACGCCTCCGTGGGCGGGGCGTGGTACACGGTCTGGGAGATGAAGTAAGCACAGCCTTCGAGCCCTTTGGCAAGCAGCCGCGCGGCCTCGCTGCGCTGCTCGGTGTGGCGCTCGGCAATCGCGACGCCGCCGACCGTGAAGCCGCCGGCATGCGCCACCGCCACGCGCAGAGCGCGCGACAGGGTGAGGGGGTAGCGTACGCCCGAAGTCGGACGTCCGACGACCGAGATGAAGCGCAGGCGATGCAAGTGCGCGGCCTCGAAGAGCCAGGCCTGCCATTGCGCCTCGTCGGCCTCGCCCAGTGCCTTGTAGGCGATCGCCGGCCGGCCGAGTTGCCGCTCCAGGATCGCCGCGTACTGGCGCGGATCGACGGTGCTCGAGAAGGGAAAAGGGCGCGGCGCCCCGGTGCGGCCGGTCTCGTCCTGGATGTCGTAGACCACGAGGCCATCGAGCGGCAGGCCGGCGAGGCGCGCGGCGAGCTTGCCGGCTGCGGCTTCTATCTCCTGCGCGCCGGTGCCCAGCCGCGGCGGGGTGGTGCCGTAGAGCAGGACTGGTTGCGCTGCGTCAAGCAGCTTTGCGCGCAGATCCACCGACAAAGGGCTTCAGGGCGGCGTACACGGTGTGGTTGACCGGCGCGTCGAGGCCGGACTCCCGGCTCATCCTCGCCACTGCGCCGCACAGCCATGGCGCTTCGAGCTTGCTGCCCGCCTCTAGGTCGTGCAGCAGGGAGGCTCGCATTTCTGCGGGCAGGCTATCGGCGAAGGCGAGCTGCTTGTCGACAAAGTCCTCGGGCAGCTTCGCTCCGCGCGAGCGCGCCAGCTGGAATGTCTCGCGCATCGCCTGCTCGAAGAGCCAGCGCAGGTCCGGATCGGCGCGCACGATGCCGATTGGCGCTCGCGCCACGGCGGTCGCGCTCGACATCGCCACCAGGAAGACGAACTTCTCCCAGTTGACCGAGACGATGTCCTCAGTGAGCTCGGCGTTGACGCCGGCCTGGCGGCAGGCTTCGAGGAAGCGCTCCGCCGCCGCGCGCTGCGAAGGCATGAGCACGCCGAAGCGGATGCGCGCCATCGTGCCGGTGTGCTCGATGACCCCGGGCGAGGCGATGCGCGTGCCGATGTAGGCCGAGCCGCCCATGATCGAATTGCCGGGCAGCACCTTCTTCAGCCGGTCGATTGACTCGACGCCGTTCTGGAACGGGATCACGATGCTTTGGGGGCCGACGACCGCTCGCAGCTGCTCGGCGGCGCCCTCGGTGTCCCAGAGCTTGACGCAGAAGAGCACCACGTCGACGATGCCGGCCGCTTTCGGGTCTTCCGAGGCTTTCACTTCCAGCTTCGCTTCGCCCAGAGGGCTTTTCACCGTAAGCCCGTCCTTCTTCAGCGCCTCGAGATGCCGTCCGCGGGCGACGAAGAACACCGCATTTCCGCCCTGCTGCAGGCGCGCGCCGAAATAGCCGCCGACGCCGCCCGCTCCCATGACGAGGATTTTCATCTAGTAACGGTAGTGATCGCTCTTGTAGGGCCCGTCCTTCGGCACGCCGATGTACTTCGCCTGGTCCGGCGTGAGCTCGGTCAGCATGGCACCGAGCTTGGAGAGCTGCAGCCGCGCCACCTTCTCGTCGAGCTGCTTGGGCAGGATGTAGACCCCGACTGGGTACTTGGCGGTCTGGGTGAAGAGCTCGATCTGCGCCAGCACCTGGTTGGCGAACGACGAGCTCATCACGTACGAGGGATGCCCGGTACCGCAGCCCAGGTTCACCAGCCTTCCTTCCGCCAACAGAAGGATGCGCTTGCCGTCGGGGAAGATGACGTGGTCGACCTGCGGCTTGATGTTCTCCCACGTGCAGCCCTTCAGGCTGGCGATGTCGATCTCGTTGTCGAAGTGGCCGATGTTGCACACGATGGCGTTGTTCTTCATGCGCTGCATGTGCCCGTGCGTGATCACGTGGAAGTTGCCCGTCGCCGTCACGAAGATGTCGGCCTTGTCGGCGGCGTACTCCATGGTCACCACCTTGTAGCCTTCCATCGCCGCCTGCAGCGCGCAGATCGGGTCGATCTCGGTGACCCAGACCTGCGCCTGCAGCCCGCGCAGCGCCTGCGCCGAGCCCTTGCCCACCTCGCCGTAGCCCGCAACCACCGCCACCTTGCCCGCGATCATCACGTCGGTGGCGCGCTTGATGCCATCGACCAGCGACTCGCGGCAGCCGTAGATGTTGTCGAACTTGGACTTGGTCACCGAATCGTTCACGTTGATGGCCGGGAAGAGCAGGCGCTTTTCTTTCGCCATCTGGTAGAGGCGGTGCACGCCGGTGGTGGTCTCCTCGGTAACGCCCCTGATCTCCTTCGCCGCCTTCGAGTACCACCCGGGCTGCGCCTTGAGCCTTTTCTCGATGGATTTATACAAGGAAACTTCTTCCTCGCTGGTCGGCTTCGCCAGCACCGAGGCGTTCTTCTCGGCCCGGATGCCCAGGTGCATGAGCAGCGTCGCGTCGCCGCCGTCGTCGAGGATCATGTTCGGCCCGGTGCTGCCGAACTCGAAGATCTTGTGCGTGAACTCCCAGTACTCGTCGAGCGACTCGCCCTTGTAGGCGAACACCGGCGTGCCGCGCGCGGCAACGGCCGCCGCAGCGTGGTCCTGCGTGGAGAAGATGTTGCACGAGGCCCAGCGCACCTCGGCGCCGAGCGCCTGCAGCGTCTCGATCAGCACCGCGGTCTGGATGGTCATGTGCAGCGACCCTGCGATACGCGCGCCCTTGAGCGGCTTTTGCGTCGCGTACTCGGCGCGGATCGCCATCAGCGCCGGCATCTCGGACTCGGCGATCAGCATTTCCTTGCGCCCCCAGTCGGCGAGCTTGAGGTCGGCGACGCGGAAATCGGTGAACTTCGGATCGACTACGGCTGCATTCATGTCGGATGGCCTCCAGAAATGACAAGCGCCCGCACCGTTTCCAGTGCGAGCGCCGTTGAATTTAGCTGAGCCTGACCCCCTCGATCGATCCGCGGGGACGCAACGCTCCTCAGCGGCGTGAATTCTAGCCGCTCGCAGTTCCTTTGCAAAGACGCCCAAACCCTGCATATTCGCGGCATGTCGGCATCCCCCCAGGCGAGCGTAGTGTTCCTCAAGATGCAGGACTTCGCGCGCCGCGCCGCGAGCGAGCAGGCGCGCCTGCGCGCACAGCTCGAGGCGGTGGTCGCGGTCACCGTCGCCGAGATCGATCCGGCGAACCGCGTGGTGCTGGAGGCCGGCGACGGCGCCGCGGTCGTCGTCCTGCGCGATCCGCGCGGGGCCCTGCGCCTCGCCGAGCGTGCGCTCGCCGCGGCCGCCGCCGGCCTGCCGCTTTCTGCGGGTATCAACTGTGGCGCCGTGCAGGTTTCCAAGGGAAATGGAGGAATGACCGGGGACGGCATCGCCGTCGCGGCGGCGATCGCAGAGTTCGCCGCGCCCTCACGCTTGCTCGCCTCGCGCACTTTCCGCGATGCCCTGGCCGACGTCGTGCCGGGCTTCGAGGTGACGCTTACACCCGCGGGCACATTCACCGATCCCGGGCTGCGCAGCCACGAGCTGTTCGGCCCGGACCGCGGCGCGCCGCGCCGCCGCCGCAGGCGCTATGCCGTGGCGAGCGTCGTGCTCGTGCTGGCACTGTTAGGCGGGGGCATCGGCGCGCGCATCGCCAAGGAAGGCCGCGATCCCTTCGTCGACTCGGTGACGAAGAAGATGCAGCCCTATTGGCAGGCGCTGGTGCGCAAGGTGGACTACTGATGGCGGCGAAGAAGAAGATCGGCCGCTACAAGATCCTCGGCGAGCTCGGCCGCGGCGCGATGGGCATCGTCTACCGGGCGCAGGATCCGGCGCTCGACCGCGTCGTGGCGCTGAAGACCATCATCCTTGCCGACGATGCGGAGGGACGCGAGGAATACCAGAAGCGCTTCTTCCTCGAGGCGAAGGCGGCGGGCAAGCTCACCCATCCGAGCATCGTCACCACCTATGACTTCGGCGAGCAGGGCGGCGTCCCCTACCTCGCCATGGAGCTGCTCGAAGGCACCGACCTGCGCACGCGCCTGAAGGAGGGCGCGCTGGCGCCGACCGAGGCGGTGTACGTGGCGCGCCAGGTGGCCGAGGGGCTGGGCTTCGCCCACGAGCGCGGCATCGTGCATCGCGACGTCAAGCCCGGCAACATCATGTTGCTCGAGCGCGGCCGCGCGAAGATCATGGATTTCGGC
>JAQSVY010000291.1 GCA_029266935.1 Burkholderiales bacterium | reverse complement strand
CCATCTGCGGCACGAACTGGTCCTGCGTGGCGGCGGTGATGAGCGGCCGGCCGGCGCGGATCTCCTGCAGCGTCCATTCCTCCTCGCGCGCAGTAGCCGCCGCTTGCATCTCCGCGAGCGGCCCGAGCTGCAGGTAGCGCCGCTCGGCCACGCGCACGGTAGCGATGGTGCCGTTCCAGGAAACCTCCGCGGCGCCGCCATCCATGTCCCATACACCGTCCTGCGCCCAGCGCTCGCTCTCGTCGGCGACCTTGACCTTCGCGCGCAGCACGAACATCGTCAGGCGCTTGGCCACTGCAGCGGCAAGGTCGCGTGCGAGCTGTAGCAGGAAGCCCTGCGGCGAAGGAACGACGAGAAAGCTCGCGAGCAGCCGGCCCTTTGCCGAGCACCAGCCGGCGAGCGCGATGCGATCGGCGGGAAGGCTGCGGATGTCCTTGGTGAGCTGCGCGTGCAGGAATTCACGGGCGTCGTCGCCCGTGACAGAGAGCAGGCCGTAACGGCTGAGGCGCGCGCGTTGCATCGTAGAATTCGCATTTTACCGCGAGGCACGCTGAGAACCTTCTTATCTCTCGTACTCCTGCTCGTCGTCGCAGGAGCCGCCTACGCCGCGTGGTACGTGGCCACACCGCTTTCCGTGGCGAAGCTGCCGGCCGAGATCGAGATACCCCGCGGCGCCGGCCTGCGCACCGCCATCGAGCAGCTCGACAAAGGCGGCGTCGCGGTGCGCCCGCTCCAGTTCGAGCTGCTGGCGCGCGCGCTCGGGCGCGAGCGCGAGATCAAGGCCGGCAACTATCAGCTGCTGCAGCCGCTCACGCCGCTCGAGCTCCTGAGGAAGCTCACGCGTGGCGACGTCACCCAGGCCGAGGCGCGGCTGATCGAGGGCTGGACCTTTGCGCAGCTCCGCGCCGCGCTCGATGCGAGCCCGGACCTGCGCCACGACACCGCGGGGCTCGACGAGACCCAGGTGCTCGGGCGCGTGGGCGCCGCCGAGCTCCATCCCGAGGGCCTGTTCTTTCCCGATACCTACCTTTTCGCCCGCGGCACGAGCGACGTCGCTGTGCTGCGCCGCGCCTACGGCGCCATGCAGCGGCATCTCGCCGAGGAATGGTCGAAACGCGACCCGACCATTCCCTACCGCACGCCTTACGATGCGCTCATCATGGCCTCGATCATCGAGAAGGAGACGGGCAAGGCGAGCGAGCGCGACCTGATCGGCGGGGTGCTCGTCAATCGCCTGCGCATCGGCATGCGCCTGCAAGTCGACCCGACCGTCATCTATGGCCTGGGCACGGCCTTCGACGGCAACCTGAAGCGCAGCCACCTCACCGACGACGGGCCGTACAACACCTACACCCGGGCGGGCCTGCCGCCCACGCCGATCGCCATGCCCGGCCTCGCCTCGCTGCGCTCGGCGATGCGGCCGGCGAAGACCGATGCGCTCTACTATGTGTCGCGTGGCGACGGCTCGAGCCATTTCTCGCGCAGCCTCGAGGAGCACAATCGCGCCGTGAGCAAGTACCAGCGAGGGGGACGCTGACTTTTCCTATGGGGGAGCGGGGCAAGCTGATTACGCTTGAAGGCGTCGACGGCGCCGGTAAATCGACGCACCTCGAATTCCTCGCGGACGCGCTGCGCACGCGGCGCCGCCACGTCATCGTCACGCGCGAGCCCGGCGGCACCGACCTTGCCGAGAGGATACGCCAGGAGATCCTCGCGCAGCCGATGCCGCCGGGAATGGAGACGCTGTTCCTTTTCGCCGCACGGGCGGATCACGTGGTGCGCGTCATCGAGCCTGCGCTCGCCGCCGGCACCTGGGTCGTCTGCGACCGCTTCACCGATGCCACCGTCGCCTACCAGGGCGCCGGCAAGGGCGTGCCGCTCGACGTGATCGAGCGCCTGCAGGAGCTCGCGCACCCGGGCCTCACGCCGGCGCGCACCTTCATCTTCGATTGCAGTTACGAGGTGGCGCGCGAGCGGCTTGCCGCCTCGCGCAAGACCCTCGACCGCTTCGAGCGCGAGGACCGCGACTTCTTCGAGCGCGTGCGCGCCGCCTACCTCGAGCGTGCCAGGGCCGAGCCGAGTCGCATCCGCGTGATCGATGCGAGCGCCGATGTGGGGGCGATCCGCAAGGCGATCGCCGCCGACCTCTCGGGCCTCTGATGCATCCCTGGAACCAGCCGATCCTCGATTCCGTAAAAAGCCGCCTCGAGCGCCTGCCGCACGCGCTGCTCATCCATGGCGCCCGCGGCGTCGGAAAGCTCGCGCTCGGCGAGCGCATCGCCCAGCTCCTGCTGTGCGAGCACGCCGAGGAAGCGCGGCGGCCCTGCGATGCCTGCGACGCCTGCCGCTGGTTCCTGGCGGGCAACCATCCAGACTTCCGGCGCCTGGAGCCCGAGGCGCTGATGAAGGAGCCGGCGGAGCCCGAAGAGGAGAGCATCGCGAAGCGGAGCAAGCAGCCCAGCATCGTGATCCGCATCGAGCAGGTGCGCGCCCTGGCCGATTTCCTCTACGTCGGCTCGCATCGCGGCAAGCGGCGCGTGGCACTCGTGCATCCCGCCGAAGACATGAACGCGAACGCTGCCAACGCGCTCCTCAAGGGGCTGGAAGAGCCGCCCGCCGGCGCGGTGTTCGTCCTTGTCTCGCACGGCCCGACCCGGCTTCTTCCCACCGTGCGCAGCCGCTGCGTCGCTATCCCGGTCCCTATCCCAGCCCCCGACGTCGCTCGCGGCTGGCTTGCAGGGCAGGGCGCGAAGGACCCCGAGCGGTGGCTCGCCTATGCCGGCGGCGCACCTTTGCGGGCCCTGGAGTACGCTGCCGACGCTGCCGCCTACGACCGCGCCATCCGTTCCCCGGCGCAGGTCGAGGACCGGGACGAACTGGAGCGCCTCGC
>JAQSVY010000290.1 GCA_029266935.1 Burkholderiales bacterium | reverse complement strand
GCACCGGCGCGAGATCACCGCGGTGTTCCTCGACCTGCGCGGCTTCACCGCCTTCACCGACCGCGCCGATCCCGACGAGGTGATGGACCTGCTGCGCGCGTACCACGCCACGCTCGGGCAGAGAGTCGAGGAGTTCGGCGGCACCCTCGAGCACTTCGCCGGCGACGGCGTGATGATCTTCTTCAACGATCCGCTGCCGGTCGACAACCCGGCGGAGCGCGCGGTGCGCATGGCGCTCGCGCTGCAGCGCGCCTTCACGCCGATCTCGGCGGCCTGGGCGAAGCTCGGCCACGAGGTCGGCCTGAGCATCGGCATCGCACAAGGCGAGTCCACGCTCGGCATCATCGGCTTCGAGCAGCGCTGGGAGTACGCGGCGATCGGTAACGTGCCGAACCTCGCGGCGCGCCTGTGCGGCGCAGCGCGCGCCGGGGAAATCCTGCTCGACACGCAGACCGAGCTCGACATCGCCCACATGGCCGACACCGAGACGGTCGGCCCGCTCGACCTGCGCGGCTTCAAGCAGCCGGTGTCCGCCTTCCGCCTCAGAGCCCTGAAGCGATGAGACTGAGTCGATGAAAGACCGCTAGCCTAGGAAACTACCAGCGGGGCGGGGGTTTCCGCACGATCACCAGGTGGTGGTCCTCCTTGCGCACGTAGCCGCCGTCGGTGAGGTCGGAGAAGATGCGGCTGATCATTTCGCGCGAGGCGCCCACGCGCGAGGCGATGTCGCGGTGGGTGAGCGATTCCTCCACCACCAGGCGGCCGTCGCGCTCCTCGGCGAGGTCGAGCAGCAGGCGCGCCACGCGCCCATAGACGTCCATGAGCGCAAGGCTGCGCACGCTATCGGTGAGCATGCGCACGCGGTGCGCGAGCTTGCGCACGAGGTGCAGTGCGAACTCCGGGTTGCGCTCGAGAAATCCGGTGAACTCGCTGCGCTTCACCACCGCGCAGCGGCACTCCTCGAGCGCCATCACCGATGCGGAACGTGGCCCGCCGTCGAGCGTCACTTCGCCGAAGTACTCCCCTGGGCCGATTTGGTTGAGCTGCACCTCGCGGCCGTTCTCGTCCGAAACGAAAATCTTGGCGCGGCCGACGAGCACGACATAGAGCGAATCGGTCTCGTCGCCTTCGGACACGATGATGGCGTTCTTGCCGAAGGTGCGCGTCGTGGCGACTGCCGCCATCTTCTCGATGAGCGGCGCGGGCAGTACTTCCGCGGTGCGATCTCTCATGGTGTGCGGTGCAGCATTCCGTCTCTAGGGTGAATTCATCACCGGGCGGCGGCCTCCTGGTTCGCTGCCCCCCGTGCGGCACACGCCTATTCTGAGGCCGTTCTTGCTTCAGGAGGGCAAACATGACGAAATCGGAACACCTGCAGTTCCTGGCTCTGATAACCCCGACGGTGCTGCTACTCCTCCTCGCCGCGGCCTCCCTCGCCGACCTCGACATCGAGCTCATCTTCCAGCGGCCTGCCCACTCCCTGCAGGCTGCGCAGGCCGTGGACGACGCGGGCCACGAAATCGCATACTGATCGCCGTTCGTCCTGGCGCCCGCTCGCGCGCCCGGACCTCGGGGGAGGGGGATGGGGCGGGCAACCTGAGGACCGCGAAGGCCCCGGGCGTCTCCATCCCGCAGGCGGTGCTGCTGCGCGCAAACCGGGTGGTAGAGTAGCCGCGCCAGCAGAGGAGGGTCTTGAAGCCAAGCGAATTCGTCATCAGGGAGCACGTTGCGGCGCGCCGGGTGCATCGCGGGCGCCTCTTCCGCAAGTACTTCCTGCTGATCCTGCTGCTTGTGTGCGGCACGCTCATCATCTCGGGCGGCATCGGCCTGTATTTCGCCTACCAGGAGAACAAGGTCGCGCTGGCGAGCCTGCAGCGCGAGAAGGCGGGAGCGGCCGCGGCGCGCATCGAGGAGTTCGTGCGCCAGGTCGAGCAGCAGCTCGCCTTCGCGGCGCTGCCGCACCTCGGCGCCGAGGGCGTCGAGCAGCGCAACCTCGAGTTCCAGAAAGTGCTGCGCATCGCGCAGGCGGTCACCGATATCGCGTACATGGACGAACACGGCCGCGAGCAGCTCGTGGTCTCGCGTCTGCAGATGAACGTCATCGGCAGCGGCAAGGACCGCTCGCAGGAGCCCGCGTTCAAGGAGGCGCGGCCGGGGCAGACCTGGTTCGGGCCGGTGTACTTCCGCAAGGACACCGAGCCCTACATCACCATGGCCATTCGCTCGAAGCAAGCGGGACCGGTCACGGCCGCGGACGTGAACCTCAAGTTCATCTGGGACGTGGTCACGCGCATCAAAATCGGGCAGAAGGGCAAGGCTTACGTAGTCGATGCAACCGGGCACCTCGTCGCCGACCCGGACATCGGGCTGGTGCTGCGCAAGACCAACCTCTCGCACCTTGAGCAGGTGCAGAAGGCGCTCGCGCCCGACGCCGACGATGCGGTCGCCATGCTCGCCAAGGACTTCGGCGGCAACAGCGTGCTCACCGCGCACGCGCCGATCGAGCCGGCACGCGAGCAGCGCGCGCAGGGCACGGACGCGGGCGGCCTCGGCTGGAAAGTCTTCGTCGAGCAGCCGGTGTCCGAGGTCTTCGCCGCCCTCGACGCCACGATCCTGCGCACCATCGCGCTCCTCCTCGCGGGCCTGCTCTTCTCCGCCCTCGCCGCCCTGTCGCTCGCGCGCAGCATGGTGCGCCCGATCAGCACCCTGCAGGAAGGCGCCGCGCGCATCGGCGCCGGCGACCTCGACCAGAAGATCGAGGTGCACACCGGCGACGAGCTGGAGACCCTGGCCGACCAGTTCAACGAGATGAGCGCGCAGCTGCGCGAGTCCTACGCCGGTCTGGAGAGGAAGGTCGAGGAGCGAACCGCAGAGCTGCAGCAGACCCTCGAGCAGCAGACGGC
>JAQSVY010000289.1 GCA_029266935.1 Burkholderiales bacterium | reverse complement strand
GGCCTGCTGCCGATCAGCCAGCACGCGATGCGCGTGCAGGCGGAGGTCACCTACCACGACTACGAAGGGATCGCGCTCGAGCTCGACGAGAGGAAGCGCCTGGCGCGCGACCTCGGGCCGACCTCCAAGGCGATGATCCTGCGCAACCACGGCCTGCTCGCGCTCGGCACCACGGTGCGCGAGGCCTTCGAGATCATGTACTACCTCGACTGCGCCTGCCAGATCCAGATCGACGCCTGCGGCGCCGGCATGGAGAACGTGCAGCTCATGTCGGCGCAGGCGGCACGAACGACCAGCGAGCAGTTCAACCGGCCCAACCGCCCGGCCGGCTACAAGGACTGGCCGGCGCTGCTGCGCATGCTCGATCGCAAGGGGATCAAATACGCTGTGTGACCGGCCGGCGGCCGGGTAGCTGCAGCACTGTAATGATCGCCAGCGCGGTGAAGCCGCAGATACCGTAGAAGACGCCCTGCGGCAGGGCACTGTCCATGAGCCAGCCAAAGAATACCGGCGTCGCGAGCTGGCCGACGTCGAGCCCCGAATAGACGAATCCGTAGACGCGGCCGGTCGCCCCGGAGGGCGTGGCGGCGCGCACGATCATGTCGCGCGAAGGCCCGGTCGCCCCGATCGCCAGCCCGGCGCAGCCGAGGATCATCGGCAGCGCGCTGCCCGGTAGCTGCCCCACGGCGATGAGCAGCATCGCGGCGGCGCCGATGGCAAGGCCGCTCGCCGCGACGAGGTCGTGGCGCTCCGTCCGGCCGGCGATGAAGCCGCCTGCGAAGATGCCGCACGCCGAGCCCCCCATATAAGCAGTGAGCGCGCTTGAGGCGAGCGCCGCCGTCACGCCGTACTGCACCGCCATCGCCGCGACCCCGAAGCTCTGCAGGCCGGCGAGTCCCGCGGCGTAGATGGCGAAGTAGAGGAAGCACATGACGACCGGCGCGGCGAAAAGGACGCGCGCGCTGACGCCCCCCGCCGCCTTGGCGCCGGAGGGACGGCTCTCCTGGCTATGCAGCCGCCGGGCGTTGGCCAGGAGCAGCAGGAAGACCGCGAGCCCGACGCCGGCGGCGGCCAACAGCGCCGCGTGCCAGCCGAAGAGCACGCCGAGCGTACCGCTGAACGCCGGCGCCGCAGCGTAGCCGAGCGATCCGGCCACGCCGTGCGCGCTGTAGGCATGGCCGAGCCGCCCCGTCTCCACGCGCGAGTTAAGTATCGAGAAGTCCGCGGGATGGAAGACGCTGTTGCCGACCCCGGCCAGCAAGCTGCCGACGACAAGCTGCGCGTAGCTGCCGGAGAGCGCGGCGATCAGCGTGCCCGCGGCCTGCAGGCCGATGCCCACGATCATCACCGTGCGACCGCCGAAGCGATCGACGACGAAGCCGGCGATCGGCTGGCAGATGGCCGAGACGGTGTAGAAGAGCGCCATCACGAAGCCGAGCGCGGCGTACGACACGCCGAGGTCGTCCTTGATGAACGGGAAAAGCGGCGCCGTGACGAGCTGGAAGAAGTGGCTCGTGCCATGCGCGAGCGCCACCAGGCTGATGACCGCCGTATTCCCTTTCACTGCAGCTCTTCCACAAAAGCGCTGATGGCCTGCAGCAGCTGCTCCGGCTGATCCCGGAAGGGGCTGTGGCCGCACTCGTCGAGCTTCAGGAGCTGGCAGCGCCCGCCGACGCGCCGGGCGATCTCGTCCAGCTGCGCCATGGTGCCGTACTCGTCGTCATGGCCCTGAATTGCGAGCACCGGGCAGCGCACCTTGGGCAGGTAGTCGTCGCGGATGTCCCAGCGCTCGAACCCTGGATCGAGCCAGACGTCGGCCCAGGCGTAGAACGTCTTGCGCGCGTCGCGATGGTAGCGGCCGAGCTTCACGGGCAGATCGGTGCTTTCGAAGGCATTTCTTGCCTGCTGAATCGAGGTGAGGCAGACCGGTTCTATGAAGACATGCGGCGCCATCGCCACGACACCGCGCACCTCGTGCCCCGCACCGGCATGGATGAGCGCGATGGAGGCGCCATCGGAATGGCCGATAAGGATAGGTTTCTTGATGCCGAGACCTTCCAGGAGCTTGGGAAGGGATTGCAGAGCTTCGTCGTGCATGAACTGCAGCGTCCTGCGCGGCTCCTGCAGGACGTCGGACTGGCCGTAGCCGTAGCGGTCGTATACGAGCGCGCGGGCGCCGGTGGCGGCGGCGACCCGCGCCGGGAAGTCGCGCCATTGCCGGATCGAGCCGAGCCCCTCGTGCAGGAAGACAAGCGGCGGCCTGCCCTGCTCCACGCCCACCCATTCGTAGCTGAGCGCGCGGCCCGCCGCTTCCAGGAAAGCCATCGCTTCGAAGATATCATGCGGCTCCATGCGCGCCGCCGCCTATTTCGCGCTCGTCGCATCGCTCCTGCTCTGGTCGGGCAACTGGATCGTCGGGCGCGCAGTGCGCGAAGATATCTCGCCGGCGCTCGCTACGCTCGGCCGCGTCTTCATCGTCATGCTGGCAGTGCTGCCGTTCGCGTTCCAGGATTTCAAGCAGCGCTTCGCGAACCTCTCACGCCAGGACTGGCGGGTGCTCCTGCTCACCGGCTTCCTCGGCGGCGGCGTGCACCTCGCCATGCAGTGGGAAGGCCTGCGCTATACGACCGCGACGAGCGGCACGCTCTTTCTTTCCACCTCGCCGGTGTTCATCCTGCTCCTCGCGCCTTCGCTCCTCGGCGAGCGCGTCAGCGTGCGGCAATGGCTGGGCATAGGCGTGTCCTTCGCTGGCATCGCCACCATCGTCAGCGCCGGCGATCCGGCCGCGCTCGCCAGCCTTACCTTCAACCGCGGCGACCTGCTCGCGCTCGGCTCGATGTTCATGTGGGCGCTCTACACCATCATGCTCAAGCGCCGGCGCGATGCGCTCGACATGCCGCAGTTCCTGCT
>JAQSVY010000288.1 GCA_029266935.1 Burkholderiales bacterium | reverse complement strand
CACGCAGCCGGCAAACGGGAAGCACTCCTGCTTGGCCTCGACCGAGAACTCGCCCGCGGCGAACACGTTCCAGACCACGTAGGGCCGGTCGAGGTCGGCATAGGACTGGTAGCTGCCGTTCTCCGGCAGCTTGAGGCTGGTCGAGGCGAACTGGCGGATACGGCTAGCGAGCTTCAGCCGCTCGCGCAGCGCCGGCGGCGTCGAGGCGTCGGCAAGCCAGGCGTCGATCGGCCGCGCCGCGCTGATGAGGCGCAGGTGCCCGCCAATCGCATGCGAATAGTAGGAAAGCGTCTCGCATCCGGCGAGCGGCAGGACGAGCGCCAGGATCCAGAGCTTCCTCAAGCGAAGCTGCCCTGCTCGAAGAACCGCATCGCGAGGCGCATGACGCGCGGAGAAACGATGAGCATGCTGTGGCCCTCGCGCACCAGCGCGCGCGCCGTCGTGCCTTCCACCCTCGTCTCTTCGACCCGCACCACGCCGTCATTCTCTCCCGGCAGTGCGCCGAGCGCGCGTCCGAGGCCAAGCGGCAGCGTGCCGGCGACCACGCCGAGGGGCTCCGGACGCGGCCAGCGCGCCTCGCAGGCCTGCCAGCGCGCCGCGGACTGCCCGAGCATCCAGCGCCCGAAGCCGTGCCGCGCCAGCCGGCGCCCGGCGAGGCAGCCGCGCACCGGCGCGCCGAGGAGGAGCACCGACGCCGCGCGCAGCTCGCGGTGCCGGCAAAGCGTATCGAGGATCAGCGTCCCGCCGAGGCTGTGCCCCGCGAAATGCGCCGCCCGGCCGCCCAGCCGTTCGAGGATGAACTTTTCCAGGAGCGAGACGTTCGCCTCCATCGCGTCGCGGCCGCGGTAGACGAACAAATGGGTGGCATAGCCGGCCTTCGCCAGCCTGGCGCGGAAGAGCGCCATGGCGATGCTCGGCATCCAAAGCCCAGGCACCAGCACCACGTCGCGCCTCACTCGCCCTTCCCGGCCCTCGCGAAGATCGCGCTCGCCCGCGCGATGCGTCGCCCCGCAGCGACGAGGTAGCAGTTGGCGAACGCAAGCCGCGCCCCCGCCTGCTGGATCTCGACCTCGGACTCGATCCAGTCGCCGACCTTGGCAGGGCTCGCATAGTCGATGGACAGCTGCACGGTGAAGAAGCTTCCGGCGGTCTTGTCGCCCTGACCGACGAGCGCGTAGCCGAGCGCAAGGTCCGCCAGCGTGGCGAGCAGGCCGCCGTGGCAGATGCCGCGCGAGTTGGTGTGCTTCTCCTCGACGCGCAGGCCGATCGAGACGCCGCGGTCGTCGCGCCGCCGGTAGAGCGGCCCGACCAGGGCGTTGAACGGGCTGAGGCCGGTGATGGCCCGGAATCCCTCGGGAGCGCTCATTTCTTCACGAGATCGAGCAGAGCCTGGGCACGGTGCATGACCGGGTAGTCGACCATCAGGCCGTCGACCTGCACCGCGGCTTCGCCGCGCGCCTCGGCCTCGCGAAAGGCCGCGACGATGCGCCGCGCGCGCTCGAGCTCCTCGTCGCTCGGCAGGTAGGCCTTGTTCACCGGCGCGAGCTGATCGGGGTGCACGCACAACCTGCCCTGGAAGCCGCCGCGGCGACTCCGCTCGAGAGCGCGGTCGAATGCCGCGGTCTCCTTGAAATGGAACCACGGGCTGTCGATCGGGTTCTCCATGCCGGCGGCGCGCGAAGCGAGCACGACGCGCTCGCGCGCGCCGGCGAGCTCGACTTCCTCGAGCGTCGGCGCGAGGCCGACGTCGTTGGCGTAGTCCGCGGCGCCGAAGGCGACGCGCTTCACGCGCCATGCTCCCTTGTACGGTCGCAGGTTGCGCGCCTGGAGCACCCGGTCGACGCGCTGCACGCCGGCCGCGGTCTCGATGAGAGGCATCAGATCGAGCGAGCCCTCCGGGATGCCGCGCTCGCGCTCGAGCGCCGCCATGACCCAGTCGATGGCATGGAGGTCGGCCGCGCTCTCGATCTTGGGCACCACAACGCCGTCGATCCCTTTTTGTACGGTTGCCATGAGATCGCCATGACAGAAAGGCGTCGAGGGCGCGTTCACGCGCACATAGACGCGTGCGCTGCCCTTGCGCTCGAGGGCCTGCACGACCTGCTTGCGGGTCGCCACCTTGTCGGACACCGCGACGGAATCTTCAAGGTCGAGGATCACGGCATCGGCCTCGAGCGTGAAGGCCTTCTCGACCCGCCGCGCCACGTTGCCGGGGGCGAACAGAAAGGAACGGTTCAATGCCTTCTCCTATTTGAGCAGGCTGCGCTCGCCCCATTGCGGATAGGGCAGCAGCACGTTCGCGGTCTCGAGCTCGCGCGGCCAGACCACCGCAGGCCGGCCCCTGAGGATCTGCGCCACTGTCGCGCGCATCCCGGCCTGCGAGCCGTTCGCCGGATCGATGCGGTACGGGCCGAGCACCGTGCCGATCTCGAGTCTCGTCAGCGCCGCGCGCAGCTTCTGCGACTCGAGGCTTCCCGCCTCGCGCAGCGCCGCCGCGAGCACGGTTGCGGCGGCGTAGCCCTGCGCCGCGGAGACCCCCGCGGGCTCGGCCCATCGGGCTGCGTAAGCCTTGGCAAAGGCCTCGTTGCCTGGCGTCGCGAGGCGCGCATCGTACTCCATGGCGCCGAGGCTGAACTCGGCATCCTGCCCCAGCAGGTCCACGAACGCCGGCTCGGCGGCGGCGCGGGCGAAGAAGAGCTGCGGCGCGTAGTCCAGGCGCTTGAAGGTGCGCACCATGTCCGCCGCCTCCCGCACTTCACCGAAGGCGATCCAGGCCTGCGCCCCGGCGGCACGGGCGAGCTTAACCTGGAGCTCGAAATCCGCGCTGCCGCCGGTGTAGGAGACCATCTCCACCGCAGCAAAGCCTTGGGCGCGGCCAAGCTCGGCAGTGGCCTCCGCCATGTCTCGCGACCG
>JAQSVY010000287.1 GCA_029266935.1 Burkholderiales bacterium | reverse complement strand
CCAGTCGATGCCGCAGATGCCGGGCATGCCGCCGCAGGCGTCGAGCTCGAGCCTGCCGCTGCTGTTCAAGGCCTGGGGCGTGGAGATGGACCCGGCCAAGGTGATCGCCGACGTGGTGTTCGGCTCCGGCGGCGGGCCGAACTACACGCCCACGGTGCTCTCGCTCAACCGCACCGCGTTCAGCCGCGACGACATCGTCACCGGCTCGATCGAGACGCTGCTCTACGCCTTCGGCGGCGCCTTCCAGGTGAAGCCGGTCGAGGGACTGCGCCTCACCGAGCTGGTGAAGAGCTCGCCCGAGTCGATGCTGGTGGACAGCGCCAATGCCACGCGGCGCGGCGACGAGGCCACCAAGGGCTTCCAGCCTTCCGGGAAATCGCTGCCGCTCGCGCTGCGGCTCACGGGAAAGTTCAGAACCGCTTTTGCCGATGGATTGACGGAAAAGGACAAACCGGTTCCCGGCACCCCGGCGCTGCGCGAGACCTCCGCCGAGAATTCGGTGATCCTGGTCGCCGACGTCGATCTTCTCGCCGACGGCGCGGCGGTCGACGTGCAGGAGGTGTTCGGCCGCAAGGTGATCGTGCCCTCGAACGGCAACCTCGCCTTCGCCATCGGCATGGTCGAGCAGTTCGCCGCCGGCAACGAGCTCGTTTCGCTGCGCAGCCGCGCCGCGGCTTTCCGCCCGCTCACCGTGGTGCGCGAGCTCGAGGCCGAGGCGCAGAAGCAGTACTTCGGCCGGATCCAGAGCCTGGAGGACGAGCTGCAGAAGACCACCGCCAAGCTGCAGGAGCTGCAGAAGGCGCAAAGCGCGGGCCCCGGCGCCAAGTCGGCGCAGATCCTCTCCCCCGAGCAGCAGGCCGAGCTCGACCGTTTCCGCAAGACCGTCGCCGAGACGCGCATCGCGCTGAAGGAAGTGCGCAAGAACCTGCGCCAGGACGCCGAAGGCCTGGTGTTCTGGACCAAGGTGGCGAACATCGCGCTGATGCCGCTGCTCGTCGCGGTGTTCGGATTGTTCATTGCATTGCTGCGCAGGAGGCAAACGGCGTGAACGCCCGCGTCGCGGCAATCCTTCTGGTCCTGCTCGCCGTGCTGGGCGGCGGGGCGCTGCTCTACTACCAGCAGGAGCGCGCGCGCCGGCCGCAGAACGTGGCGACGCTCGGCCGCACGCTGCTGCAGGACCTGCGCATCGCCGACGTGGCCTCGATCCGCATCGTCGAGCCGAAAAGCACGCTCACCGTGCAGCGCCGCGACGAGGGCTGGACCATCGCCGAGCGCGATGGCTTCCCGGCCGACCTCGCAAGAGTGCGCGAGTTCGTGCTCAAGCTCGCCGCGCTGAAGGTCGGGCAGAGCGAGCCGATCGGCGAGAAGGACCGCGCGCGCCTCAACCTCGACGCCTCGGGCACCCAGGTCGAGCTCGGCAACGCCGAAGGCAAGCCGCTGGCGAGCCTCACCGTGGGCAAGAAGTACTGGAAGCGCGAGCCCGAAAGCCCGGAGAAGACGCCCGCCGACGGGCGCTTCGTCGGCGTGCCGGCAGATCCCAAGCACGTGGTCCTCGTCTCCGACCCGCTCGCGCAGGCGAGCACGCGCACCGCCGACTGGATCGACCGCACCTCGTTCCAGGTGGAGAAGGTGAAGACGCTCGAGGTGCGCACCCCCGACGGCGGCGGCTACCGCATCGAGCGCGCCGCCGACAATGCCGACTGGCGGCTCGAGGGCATGCGCCCCGGCGAGAAGGTCGATACCGGCCGGGCCAACGCGGCCTCTTATTCGCTCAGCCTCCTCGAGCTCGCCGATGTGGCGCCCAAGGACGCGGCCAATACCGGCCTCGACAAGCCCACCCTCATCAATGCCACCACGCTCGCCGGGCGCGCCTACGCGATCAAGGTCGGCCGCCTCGAGGGCGAGAACTACTACGTCAGCTTCCAGGCCTCCGGCCAGGACGAGAAGCCCCGCGAGAAGCTCCTTTCGCAGCACGTGCTGCTCGTGCCCAAGGCCAAGCTCGAGGACACGCTGAGGAAGCGCGCCGAGCTCCTCGAGAAGCAACAAGACACGAAGAAATAGGAATCCCGCCCGGGCGGATCAGGATTTGCCGCGCCGCCCCGGTAGAGGGCATCGCACGCCGTGCCCTAGCCTTTCCATGCCCACTAAAGGAGGGGCATGGCAATGGGGATCAAGCACTTTGCGGCGCTCGCCGCGGCGATGATGCTCGCCGCGCCGGCAGCCGCGTTCGACGACCTGCGGGACACAGGCCCGTCGACGATGTTCTACCTCAGCATCCCGCTCGACGCGCGCTCGGCCAAGGAGCAGATGCCGGCCTTCGGCCTGCAGCTGCGCGGCAATCGCGCCTACGAGACGGTCCGCATCGACAGCCGCATGTTCAGCTTCCTGCCGCTCGGCGGCCTCGAGGTGAAATGGGTCGTCGCCGGCGGCATCGCGGTCGCCGCGGCAGTGGCAGCGGGCCGCAAGGACAAGGCGCAGGAGCAGCAGTTCCAGCAGGCGCAGGAGCAGCAGGCGGCGCAGCAGGGGCATCACCCCGGCGACGGCTGCGGCCCCTGCGACCCGAACCACCAGTAGCGCCCTGGCATCCCCCGGCTGGGGCCTTCCCCGCGCCGGGGCGTTGCTGCTATAAATCCTCGGAGGCATCCCCTCGGAGGAGGTAGGTCCGTGCCGCATTCCATCAAACGCATCAGGACGATTGCGCTCTTCGGCCAGTCGGGCGCGGGCAAGACCAGCCTGGCCGAGGCGCTGCTGGCGAAGGCCGGGGCGATCCCGGCGACCGGCAGCGTCGAGCGCGGCACCACCGTGTGCGACTACACCCCGCTCGAGAAGCAGCTGCAGCACTCCCTCAAGCTCGCGGTCGCGAGCTTCGACTTCAAGGACACGAAGATCCACCTGCTCGACACGCCCGGCTACCCGG
>JAQSVY010000286.1 GCA_029266935.1 Burkholderiales bacterium | reverse complement strand
CCTGCCGGATCCCAAGTTCGCGAACGTCGAGGTCGCGAAGTTCGTCAACGTGCTCATGACGCGGGGCAAGAAGGCGGTCGCCGAGCGCATCGTGTACGGGGCGCTCGACACCATCAAGTCGAAGTCAGGCAAGGACCCGCTCGAGGTGTTCTCGCAAGCGGTGCAGAACGTGAAGCCGGTCGTTGAAGTGAAGAGCCGCCGCGTCGGCGGCGCGAACTACCAGGTCCCGGTCGAGGTGCGCCCGGTGCGCCGCGTCGCGCTCGCCATGCGCTGGATCCGCGAGGCGGCGCAGAAGCGCGGCGAGAAGTCGATGATGGTGCGGCTCGCCGGCGAACTGCAGGAAGCGGCCGAGGGCCGCGGCGGTGCGATGAAGAAGCGCGAGGAAGTCCATCGTATGGCGGAAGCCAACAAGGCTTTCTCACACTACAGGTTCTGAGGACTATGGCTGTGGCACGCAAGACCCCCATCGAGCGGTATCGGAACATCGGCATCTCGGCGCACATCGACGCCGGCAAGACGACGACTACCGAGCGCATCCTTTTCTACACCGGCGTATCCCACAAGATGGGCGAGGTGCATGACGGCGCCGCCGTGATGGACTGGATGGAGCAGGAGCAAGAGCGCGGCATCACCATCACCTCGGCGGCCACCACGTGCTTCTGGAAAGGGATGGACAAGACCTATCCGGAGCACCACATCAACATCATCGACACCCCGGGGCACGTCGACTTCACCATCGAGGTCGAGCGTTCCCTGCGCGTGCTCGACGGCGCCTGCATGGTGTACTGCGCCGTGGGCGGCGTGCAGCCGCAGTCCGAGACCGTGTGGCGCCAGGCCAACAAGTACCGGGTGCCGCGGCTCGCCTTCGTCAACAAGATGGACCGCGTCGGCGCGAACTTCTTCAAGGTCTACGACCAGATGAAGGCGCGCCTCAAGGGCAACCCGGTGCCGGTGCAGCTGCCGATCGGCGCCGAGGAGACGTTCGCCGGGGTGATCGACCTCGTCAACGAGCAGGCGATCTACTGGGACGATGCCACGCAGGGGATGAAGTTCGAGAAGAAGGAGATCCCCGTCGAGCTCGCCGCCCAGGCGAAGGAATGGCGCGAGAAGCTCGTCGAGGCCGCTGCGGAGGCCAACGAAGAGCTGATGAACAAGTACCTCGAGTCCGGGAAGCTCTCGATCGAGGAGCTCAAGAAGGGCATCCGCGTGCGCACGATCAACAACGAGATCGTGCCGATGCTGTGCGGCTCCGCGTTCAAGAACAAGGGCGTGCAGGCGATGCTCGACGCGGTGATCGACTACCTGCCCTCGCCGATCGACATCCCCCCGGTCAAGGGCGAGACCGAGAACGGCCAGCCGACCACGCGCAGCGCGGACGACGGCCAGCCTTTCGCCGGGCTGGCGTTCAAGATCATGACCGACCCCTACGTCGGCCAGCTCACCTTCGTGCGCGTGTACTCGGGCGTGCTCAACTCGGGCGACACCGTCTACAACGCGGTGAAGGGCAAGAAGGAGCGCATCGGGCGCCTGCTGCAGATGCACGCCAACGAGCGCAAGGAAATCAAGGAAGTGCGCGCGGGCGACATCGCCGCCGCGGTCGGCCTGAAGGACGTCACCACCGGCGAAACGCTCTGCGACGTCGAGAAGGTCATCGTGCTGGAGCGCATGGAGTTCCCCGAGCCGGTGATCTCACAAGCGGTGGAGCCCAGGACCAAGGTCGACCAGGAGAAGATGGGCACGGCCCTCGGCCGTCTCGCCCAGGAAGATCCCTCGTTCCGCGTGCATACCGACGAGGAATCCGGCCAGACGATCATCTCCGGCATGGGCGAGCTGCACCTCGAGATCATCGTCGACCGCATGAAGCGCGAGTTCGGCGTCGAGGCCTCGGTCGGCAAGCCTCAGGTCGCCTACCGCGAGACTTTGCGCCGGGCCGTCGAGCACCAGGGCAAGTTCGTGAAGCAGTCGGGCGGGCGCGGACAGTACGGCGACGTCTGGCTCAAGCTCGACCCCCAGCCGGGCAAGGGCTTCGAGTTCGTCGATGCCATCAAGGGCGGCAGGGTGCCGCGCGAGTACATCCCGGCGGTGGAAAAGGGCGTGAAGGAGGCGCTGCAGGACGGCGTGCTGGCCGGCTATCCGGTGGTCGACGTCAAGGTGACGCTGTTCGACGGCTCCTACCACGAGGTGGACTCGAACGAGAACGCGTTCAAGATGGCCGCCATCTTCGCCTTCAAGGACGGCATGCGCAGCGCCTCCCCGGCGCTGCTCGAGCCGATCATGGCGGTCGAGGTCGAGACGCCCGAGGAGAAGATGGGCGACGTGATCGGCGATCTGTCCTCGCGCCGGGGCGTGATCCAGGGGATGGACGACCTGCCGGGCAGCAAGGCCATCAAGGCCGAGGTGCCGCTGGGCGAGATGTTCGGCTACTCGACCACGCTGCGCTCGCTGACGCAGGGCCGTGCCACCTACACCATGGAATTCAAGCACTACGCCGAGGCGCCGAAGAACGTCGCGGATTCGATCATCAAGAAGGACGACGACAAGGATAAGAAGTAGGAGCGGAATATGGCCAAAGGCAAATTTGAAAGAACCAAGCCGCACGTGAACGTGGGGACGATTGGGCATGTGGACCACGGCAAGACGACGCTGACGGCGGCGATGACGCACATCCTGGCGAAGAAGTACGGTGGGGAGGCGAAGAACTACGACCAGATTGATGCGGCGCCGGAGGAGAAGGCGCGCGGGATCACGATCAACACGGCGCACGTGGAGTACCAGACGGAGAAGCGCCACTACGCGCACGTGGACTGTCCTGGGCACGCCGACTACATCAAGAACATGATCACGGGGGCGGCGCAGATGGACGGGGCGATTCTGGTGGTGTCGGCGGCCGATGGGCCGATGCCGCAGACGCGCGAGCACAT
>JAQSVY010000285.1 GCA_029266935.1 Burkholderiales bacterium | reverse complement strand
GTGATCGTCGAGGAGAACAGCGTCCTCTCGATGGGCGTCTTCATCGGCCAGAGCACGAAGATCTTCGACCGCGAGTCGGGCGAGGTGCTCTACGGCCGGATTCCCGCCGGCTCGGTCGTGGTTCCAGGAACTATGCCCTCCGGCGACCGCAGCTGCGCTCTGTACTGTGCCGTGATTGTAAAAAAGGTAGACGCCCGGACGCGCGCCAAAACCAGCCTGAACGAATTGCTCCGGGGCGATTAAACTAGCGCAAACACCGGTCTCAGGGAGCCCCGATGTCCGCGATGAAGCGCCTGTTCCAGCTGATGGCCGACAAGAACGCGTCGGACATCTTCCTTTCCGTCGGCTCGCCGATCAACATCAAGATCAACGGCGTCGCCGTCCCGGTAAACCAGACCATCATGACCGCGGACACGGTGCGGCAGCTCCTCAACGAGGTGCTGACCGAGAGCCAGATCAAGGAATACGACGACGAGATGGAGCTCAACACCGCCTACAACCTCGAGGGCGTGGGCACCTTCCGGATCAGCGCCTTCCGCCAAAAGGGCTCCCCGGCGGTGGTGGTGCGCTACATCCCGGGCAGCATCCCGCCGCTCGACTCGCTCGGGCTGCCCGAGGTGCTGAAGGAAGTGATCATGCAGAAGCGCGGCCTGATCCTGATGGTCGGCGCCGCGGGCGCGGGCAAGTCGACCTCTCTCGCCGCGATGCTCGACCACCGCAACGGCCTGAAGTCGGGGCACATCCTCACGCTGGAGGATCCGGTCGAGTTCATCTTCCAGAACAAGAAGTCGATCGTGAACCAGCGCGAGGTGGGCACCGACACCAAGAGCTTCGATATCGCGCTGCGAAACGCCCTGCGGCAGGCGCCCGACTGCATCCTGATCGGCGAGATCCGCGACAAGCAGACCATGGCGATGGCGCTTGCCTACTCGCAGTCGGGGCATTTGTGCCTCGCCACGCTGCACGCCAACAACAGCTACCACGCGATGAACCGCATCATCAACTTCTATTCGCTCGAGAATCGACCCAGCCTGCTGCTCGACCTGTCCGCAGCGCTGGCGGCGGTCATCTCGCAGCGGCTGGTCCGCACCAGGACCGGTGCGCGCGTCCCGGCGGTCGAGGTGCTGCTCAACACGCGTCACATTGCCGAGCTGATCGAAAGGGGCGAGATCAACGAAATCAAGGACGCCCTGGAGAAGAGCATGTCGCCGGGGTCGCAGACTTTCGAACAAGCGCTCTTCAAGCTGTTCATGGAGAAGAAGATCACCCAGGACGAAGCGATGGCGAACGCCGACTCGGCCACCAACATGCTGTGGCTCATCAATCAGGCCATGGCCGGCGAGATCAGCAGCCAGTCGATGCCGGTGCCGCCGCCCCAGCCCGACGAAAAAAGCGGCGAGCCGCTCTCGGCTGCGCCCGCCTCCTTCGGCAGTTTCAAGATCGATATGAATGCGTGAGGTGCTGGAACTTGCGCGCGATCTGATCGCGCGCAAATCCGTCACGCCCGAGGACGGTGGTTGCCAGGAGATGCTCGCGGCGCGCCTCGCGCGCTCGGGCTTCCGCTGCGAGCCGATGAAGTTCGGCGAGGTGAGCAATCTGTGGGCGCGGCGCGGCACCGGGGCGCCGGTGGTGTGCTTCGCCGGCCATACCGACGTGGTGCCGACCGGCCCGCTGTCGGAATGGCACTCCGATCCCTTCGTGCCGACCATCCGCGACGGCAAGCTGTTCGGGCGCGGCGCCGCCGACATGAAATCCTCGATCGCCGCGTTCGTGGTCGCGACGGAAATGTTTCTAGAGGAAAGACCGAATCACTCAGGCTCAATTGCCTTTCTCCTCACCTCGGACGAGGAAGGCCCCGCGCTCGACGGCACAGTGCGCGTGGTCGAGACGCTGAAGCGCCGCAACGAGGCCATTGACTACTGCATCGTCGGCGAGCCGACCTCGGTCGACGCCCTAGGCGACATGCTGAAGAACGGCCGGCGCGGCTCGCTCTCCGGCAAGCTGGTTGTGCGTGGCGTCCAGGGCCACGTCGCCTACCCGCACCTGGTCAAGAATCCGATCCACCTCCTCGCCCCGGCGCTCGCCGGCCTGGCGTATACGCAGTGGGACAAGGGCAACGAGAGCTTCCCGCCGACGAGTTTTCAGGTCTCCAACATCCACGCCGGCACTGGCGCGGCCAACGTCGTCCCGGGCTCGGTCGAGGTCGACTTCAACTTCCGCTTCTCGACCGAGAGCACCGAGGCGTCGCTGAAGTCGCGCGTCGAGGCGATCCTCAAGAAGCACGGGCTGGATTACTCGGTGAGCTGGGTCTTAGGCGCCAAGCCCTTCCTCAGCCGGCGCGGCCGGCTCGCCCAGACGGTGATCGCTGCCGGCAAGAAGCACACCGGGCGCTCGGCGGAGCTTTCCACCACCGGCGGCACCTCGGACGCGCGCTTCATCATCGAGATCTGCCCCGAGGTCATCGAGCTCGGGCCGGTCAATGCCAGCATCCACAAGCTGAACGAGCACATCTCCCTCGCCGATCTCGAGCAGCTCCCCCGCATCTACCTCGAGACGCTGCGCGCCCTCCTTCCTTGACGCTCCGCGAGTTGATCGCGCGGACCGAGCGCCGCCTGCGCGCCGCCCGCCTGCACTACGGCCACGGCACCGGCAACGCACACGATGAGGCCGCTTGGCTCGTGCTGCGCGGCCTCGGCCTGCCGTTCGGTGCCGACTTGACCCATGAAGTAAATCGATCACAGGTCAAGAACGTCGAAGCGCTCACAGAAGCACGCACTCGCAAGCGAATCCCCGTCGCCTACCTGCTCGGGGAAGCCTGGCTCGACGGCCTGGCCTTCCACGTCGACCGGCGCGTAATCATCCCGCGCTCGCATATCCCCTTCGTGCTGAAAGAGCTGCCGATCGCGCCGCGCCGCATCCTCGACCT
>JAQSVY010000284.1 GCA_029266935.1 Burkholderiales bacterium | reverse complement strand
TCCGGCGCCGTCGCCAAGGCGCGCGACGGCACCCTCGCGATCATGGCTGGCGGTATCGGGGAAGTGGTCGAAAAAATCACGCCCGTTCTGAAGACGATGGGAAATCAGATTTTCCACGTCGGGCCGCTCGGCGCCGGGCACGCGGTCAAGGCGCTCAACAACTACCTCGGCGCGGCCGGCACGCTCGCCGGCTTCGAGGCGCTGCTGGTGGCGCGCGCCCTCGGGCTCGACCCGGCGCCGATGCTCGAGGCGATCAACGCCTCGACCGGGCGCAACAGCACCACCGAGCGCAAGATCCCGCAGCAGGTCCTGACCGGCGCGTTCGCCTCGGGGTTCAAGCTCGCGCTGATGGCGAAGGACGTCGGCATCGCCGCCGGCCTCGCGCGCGGCCTGGGCGTGCGCGCCCCCTACCTCAGCGAGACGCTGCGGCTATGGCGTGAGGCGCTGAAGCGCCTTCCCGCCGGGGCGGACCATACAGAGATATTCCACTACCTGGAGCGACCGACGACTCCATCTCGCGGCGCAGCTTCACTGCGGTCGCGTTCGCGTCAAAAGCCACGTCGCTCCAGCGCACCGGCTGCCCGGCGGCGACGGGGCGCAGCAGCTTCCAGCCGTGCGCGAGGCCGAGCGGCAGGCAGCCCTGCGCGAGGGAGTCGGCGGCGGGCATGAGCCTGCCGACCACCGTGTAGCCGCCTTCGCCATCCAGGATTTCTCCCGGTTTCAGGTCTTTCTTTGAAACAGCGACTGCGTCGGCTCGCCACCCGGTCGCGCAGCCGGTCGGCTCGCCGCGCAAGCCTACCGACGCCACCGAGATTCCAACCTCGAGCCCGATCAGGTGCCAGCGCTTGTACAGGCAGGCATAACGCCCCGTCGCATCGGTCTTCACGCCGTATTCCATGAAGCAGCGGCGGATGTACTCCGTGTCGCCCTCGAACACGACGAAGACGCCGAAACGGATGTCGTAGGGAATCGGTTCTCCGTTCGCCCGCAGCGAAGAGATGACTTCGACCTGACCCTTGTGGTGCAGCACTCCGCCCTCTTCGCGCGGACGCATCAGCGTTGGAATCTCGTCCACCGCGCCCGGCGGATAGAGGAGGCCGCCCGGCGCGGGCGTGAGTCCGGTCGCGTTGCATACCGCGGTGGCTTCGATCGCCGGCTTCGAGCCGTCCAGAAAGGAGTTGAACATCTTCGGGTTGAGGCCGCCGACACTCGCCTGCTCCGGCGTCAGGCCGTAATGGCCCCACACCGTTTCCGGCGTCGACTGCGCGAAGTGCGGCAGCCACTTGTGGCCGCGCCCGGCGGCGACCACCGGGAATCCCGCGGCGCGCGCCCAATCGACGAGATCGCAGATCAGCGCCGGCTGGTCGCCGTAGGCGAGGCTGTAGACCACCCCGGCTTCGGCCGCCTTGCGCGCGAGTAGCGGACCGCAGAACGCATCGGCTTCCACCGTGACCATGACAACATGCTTCTTGTTCTTAAAACAAAACAAAGCATGTTCGACCGCCGCGGCGGGATTCCCGGTCGCCTCGATGACGATGTCGATCTCGGGATTCGCGACCAGCGCTTCCCAGTTGTCCGAGATCGGCGGGAACTGGGCGAGCTCCCAGCCGACGCGCTTCAGATTCTCCCGCGCGTTGTCCGGCGAGAGGTCGGCAATGGCGACGAGGCGAACGCCCGGCGTCTTCGGCACCTGCGCGAGATACATCGCTGCGAACTTGCCGGCGCCGATGAGACCGAGGCGGAGCGGATTCTCGCGTCTGGCAGCGGCACGTCGTAGGGCTTGAGCAGGCAATCGTCGGGCAGGCACTGGATCGGCGCGAAGTCGCGGTGCGCGATGTAGCCGGGGCGCTTGAAGCGCCGGATGTGGTTCGACACCGCGCAGAGCGAGAGGTAGACGCTGACGCGGTTCCACGGCGAGAGGTTGGACGTGGAGGCGTGCACCAGGCAGCCATGGAAAAGGATCATCGAGCCGGCGGGACCCTTAGGCGCGACGATGCCGCCCCTCTCCACGAGCTTCGTGATCGTGTCCTTGTTGATGACCCACAGCGGGTAACTGGTCGTGGCGACATCGTGCTCGGCGTCGAGCACGCCGAGCTTGTGGCTGCCCGGAATGAACATCAGTGGCCCGTTGAACTCGTTCACCTCGTCGAGGAAGATCGCCACGTTCATCGCGCGCGCTTCCGGCATCTGGTCATCGGCCCGCCAGGTGCCGTAGTCCTGGTGCCACTGCCAGACGTCGCCGTCGAACGCCGCCTTGCCGTTGATCTTGAACTGGTGCATGTACACGTCCTCGCCGAAGAGCTGCTTCACCGGCTCGACCATGCGCGGGTGGCGCGCGAGGCGCGCGAACGGAGCGCTGTACATGTGCGCCGCGAAGTTCGTCCGCACCACGTCGCCGGTCTTCTCGCGCACGTTCTCCGGCCGGCGCTGGGCGTACAGGGACGGGACCTCGTCCAGCAGGGTCTGGATCTCCGGCTTCGTGAACAGCGAAGGGAAGAACAGGTAGCCGTCGCTCTCGAACTGCTTGATTTGTTCCGCGGAAAGTTCCATTCAAATAGTATAGCCCTGTGAAAGCGGATTCCGTACGCACCATCTTCTACGCACTGTTCGCCAACCTCGCCATCGCGGTAGCGAAGACGGCCGCGGCGATCGCCACCGGCTCGAGCGCGATGCTCGCCGAGTCGATCCACTCCTACGCCGATTCCGGCAACCAGGGCCTGCTGCTGTGGGGCCTGAGGCGCGCCAGGCGTCCGCCCACGCCCGACTACCCGCTCGGCTACGGCAAGGCGGTGTTCTTCTGGTCGTTCATCGTCGCGCTGGTGCTGTTCTCGCTCGGCGGCCTGTTCTCGGTCTACGAAGGCTGGCACAAGCTCGCGCACCCCGAGCCCCTCGCCTACCCCTGGGTCGCGGTTGGCATCCTCGTCTTCGCGCTTGCCGCCGAAGCCGTGTCGCTGCGCGCCTGCCTGCACGAGGTGAACAAGGTCAGGAATGGCCGGAGCCTGTGGCGCTGGTTCCGCGAGAGCCGTCAAAGCGAGCTGGTGGTGGTGCTCGGGGAGGACCTGGCAGCGCTCTTCGGGCTCCTGCTCGCCCTCGTTGCCGTCGTGATCACCATGCTCAGCGGAGACCCCATGTGGGACGCGCTCGGGTCGATGTCCATCGGCGCGGTCCTGATCATCGTCGCCATCGGCATCGCCATCGAGATCAAGGGGCTTCTGATCGGCCAGAGCGCCGATCCCGAGGTCGAAAGCCGTATAAGGGACTTTCTCCAGCGCCAGGAGGGGATCGAGCAGGTGTTCAAGATCATCACCCTGCAGCTCGGCACCTCGCTGATGGTGTCGGTGAAGGCCTGCATGAAAGGCGCGAGCGCGCGCGAAGTGGTGGGCGCGATCAACCGCACCGAGGCGGCGCTGCGCGCCGAGTTCCCCGAGGTGCAGTGGCTGTTCTTCGAGCCTGATGTCGCGGATTGACGTTTTACTGAGGGAGATCGCATGGAAAACGGGAGCAAGATAATGGACGATCTGCGCTCGGCGCTCGCCGGCGCCGAGGAGATGCTGCGGGAGACCGCCGGTGACGCCGAGCCGAAGATGCGCGAGCTGGAGGCGCGCATCCGCGAGCACCCGTGGGCTGCGGTCGGCATCGCCGCCGGCGTCGGCCTCATCGCCGGCATGCTGCTGAGCCGCAAGCCATGAGCGGCGGCCTCCTCGAGTCGGCGCGGAGCACGCTCGCCGGCGTCCTCGCCCTCGGCCGCACGCGCTTTGAGCTATTCGGCGCCGAGCTGCGCGAGGAGCTTGCGCGGCTCGCGACGACGGTCCTCGGCGGCCTCGCCGCGCTGATGCTCGCGGCGCTCGGCCTCGCCTTCGGGGCCGCCGCCCTGATCCTCAATGCGAGCGAGGCCAACCGCCTCGCCGTGACCGTCGGCGTGGCGCTGTTCTTCGTCGTCGCGGCGGCGATCGTCGGCTGGCAGGTGCGGCGCCTCGCCGCGGCGAAGCCGCGCGCGTTCGACTCGACCCTCTCGGAGCTGGAGAACGACCTCAAGGCGATCAAGCCATGACGCGCCACGAGCTGGTGAAGCGCTCTGCCGCGCAGCGCGCCGCGATCATCGCCGCGGCGCAGCCTCTGCTGCGCGCGGCCGCCGCGCCGGACCGGATCAGCGGCTACGTGCGGCGCTATCCCGCGGGGATCGCGATCGCCGCGGCGGCGATCGCCGTGCTCGGCCCGCGCAAGCTCCTCGCCGCGGGCGCGCGGCTACTGACCCTCTACACGCTTTTCCGGCAGCTCGCGCGCTGAATCCTGGTACTGGAAGAAGAGCTCATCGGGTCGGGTCATGCCGAGCTCGTAGCGCGCACGCTCCTCGATCGCCTCGGTGCCCTGCTTGAGGTCGCGCACCTCGGCCGCCAGCGCGGCGTTGCGCGCCTCGAGCTTGCGATTGCTGACCTTCTGGCTCTGCAGATCGTTGTCGATCTGCCAGGCGCGCAGCCAGCCGCCCTTGCCGAGCCAGAGCGGATACTGGATCAGCACGATGAGCGCGACCAGGACGGCACCGAGGACCTTCATCCCGCCCGCGCGAACACCTCGCGCCCGGGGTAGCTCACCGAGTCGCCGAGGTCCTCCTCGATGCGCAGCAGCTGGTTGTACTTCGCCACGCGGTCGGAGCGCGACAGCGACCCGGTCTTGATCTGCAGCGCGTTG
>JAQSVY010000025.1 GCA_029266935.1 Burkholderiales bacterium | reverse complement strand
CTGCGCGAGCGCGCCCGGCCGGACCTCGTCCTGCTCGACATCTGGATGCCGGACACCGACGGCATCACCCTGCTCAAGGAATGGGCGGCGAGCGGGCAGTTGACGATGCCGGTGGTGATGATGTCGGGCCATGGCACCATCGAGACGGCCGTCGAGGCAACGCGCATCGGCGCGCTCGATTTCCTGGAGAAGCCGGTAGCCCTGCAGCGGCTGCTCGCCACCGTGAAGCGCGCGCTGCTCAGCCCGGAGGCCGCGGCGGCGCCGCGGCTCGCGCTGACTGCGCTCGGCCGGTCCCCGACGCTCGCGGAGGCAAAGAAGCGCATGGCGCAGCTTGCACAGTCCGCGGCGCCGCTCACGCTGCGGGGGGAGCGCGGCATGCGGCCCGAGCTTTTCGCGCGCCTGCTCGCGGCGCCCGCAGCGCCGTTCCTGTCCGGTGCGGAGCACCTTGCCGAGCCGCCCTCGGAGCTCCTCGCAAAGGCTTCCGGGGGCGTGCTGTTCCTGCCCGACCTGAGCAGGCTGGGGCGCGGCGAGCAGCGCAATCTCGAATTCCTGCTGGCGCGTGCCGACAAGCACAAGATGCGGGTGGTCTGCTTTACGCACACGGACCCGCGCAGCCTCGCCGAGAAGCACGATTTCGACGTCGAGCTGGCGGAGCGGCTAGCGGAGCTGACGTTCCGCATTCCGGCGCTGCGCGAGTTCGCCGAGGACATCCCCGACCTTGCGCAGCTGATGCTCGCGCAGCTCGTCGAGGCGCGAGCCTGCCCGCCGCGGCGCATGGCCATTGCCGCCCTCAACGCGTTGCGCCACCATCCCTGGCCCGGCAATCTCGCGGAGCTCGAGGGCGCAGTGAAAGATCTCGCCTTCACGGCCCTGGAGGAAGAGATCCAGCTGGAGGACGTGGAGCGGGTGATGGCGGCGCGGGGCGGGCCGGGCGCGCTTCCCGACGTGGCGTTCGAACGGCCGTACCGCGAGGCGCGCGAGGCCTTCGAGCGGGTGTATTTCGAGCACCTGCTCGCGCGCGAGCACGGCAGTATGTCGCGTGTTGCCGAGCGCTCGGGTCTTGAACGCACGCACCTGTACCGCAAGCTCAAGGCGCTCGGCCTTCCCGTCGGCCGGCGCGAAGAATGAAGATCGTCATTCTCGGCGCTGGCCAAGTCGGCAGCTCGGTCGCCGAAAGCCTAGTGTCGGAGCAGAACGACCTGACCGTGGTCGACATCGACGCGAAGCGCCTGCGCGCGCTGCAGGACCGTCTCGACCTGCGCACCGTCACCGGCAGCGGCGCGCATCCATCGGTGCTGCTCGAAGCGGGGATCGACGACGCCGACCTCTTGATCGCGGTCACGCAGTCCGACGAAACCAATCTGGTCGCCTGCCGGCTGGCCGCGCGCATGTTTAACGTGCCCCGCCGCATTGCCCGCGTACGGGCCAGCGATTACCTCGCGAACGAGAAGGTGCTTGGCGAGGACGGCTTCGACGTCGACCTTTCCATCTGTCCGGAGCAGATTCTCACCGACTACATCGTCAAGCTGGTCGAGTTCCCCGAAGCGCTGCAGGTGCTCGACTTCGCCGGCGGCAAGGTGAGCCTGGTGGCGGTGCGCGCCTTCAAGGGCGGGCCGCTGGTCGGGCGGCAGCTGAAGGACCTGCGTGCGCAGAACCCAGTACTGGACGCCCGCATCGTGGCGATCTTCCGCGGCGACCGCTCCATCGTCCCGGAGGGCGAAACGGTGATCGAGGCGGGCGACGAGGTGTTTTGCCTGGCGGCCTCCGGCAACATCCGCGAGGTGATGCGCGAGCTGCGGCGGATGGACCGGCCCGTCCGGCGCGTCATGATTGCCGGGGGCGGCAACATCGGCATGCGGCTGGCGCGCGCGCTCGAGAACGACTATTCGGTCCGCGTCATCGAGCACAACACCCGGCGTTGCGAGGCGCTGGCAGCGCGCCTGGGCAAGGCGCTGGTCCTGACCGGCGATACCACCGACGAGGAGCTGCTCGAGGACGAGGGAGTCGCCGACATGGATCTCTTCGTCGCCGTCACCAACGACGACGAGAACAACATCATGAGCTCGCTGCTGGCGAAGCGCATGGGGGCGCGGCGCGTGGTGGCGCTGATCAACCGGCGCTCCTACGTCGACCTGCTTCAGGCCGGCGAGGTGGACGTCGCCATCTCTCCGGCGCAAGCCACCATCGGTACCTTGCTCGCGCACGTGCGCCGCGGCGACGTCGTCGCCGTGCACAGCCTTCGTCGCGGCGCCGCGGAGGCGCTCGAAGCCGTCGCGCATGGCGACCGCGAATCGTCGCGCATCGCCGATCGGCGCGTCGAGGAGATCGAGCTGCCGGCGGGGTCCGCGATCGGCGCGGTGGTCAGGGGTGAGGAAGTGCTCATGGCCCACCATGACACGCAGATTCGTGCTGGAGACCACGTCATCGTGTTCGTCATGGACAAAAAGACCTTGCCGCGCGTGGAGAAGCTGTTCCAGGTCAGCGCCGGATTCCTGTGACCGCCGTGCGCCGCCCATGAGGCGCCTCGGTGTCGTGCTCAATCTGGTCAGCGTGGTGACGATGATTTTTGCCGCCACCATGCTCCTGCCGCTCGCGGTGTCCCTCGCCCTGCGCGACCGTGGCGAACTCGCCCACGCCGAAGCGATATTCTTCACCGCCCTCTCCGGCGCGCTGGTATGGACGCTGACGCGGCGGCGCAGCCCCCGCGAGCTGCACACGCGCGACGGCTTCCTGTTCGTCACGCTGGTTTGGACGGTTCTGCCTGCCTTCGCCGCGCTGCCGCTGCTCATCTACCTGCCCGGCCTGTCGTTTACCGACGCATACTTCGAAGCGATGTCCGGGCTGACCGCGACCGGGGCGACGGTGCTCTCGGGCCTGGACGCGCTGCCACCGTCGCTCAATCTGTGGCGGACGCAGCTGCAATGGCTGGGCGGCATGGGGGTGATCGTGCTGGCCGTCGCCGTGCTGCCGCTGCTCGGCGTCGGCGGCCGCCAAGTGCTCAAGGCCGAGACCCCGGGGCCGATGAAGGAGAAACAGCTCACGCCTCGTATCGCGCAGACCGCGAAGGGGCTGTGGTACGTCTACGCGCTGCTCACCGCCTTGTGCGGCGTCGGCTACGCCTTGGCCGGCATGACCTGGATCGACGCGCTGACGCATGCCTTCTCGACCGTCAGCCTCGGGGGCTACTCCAGCCATGACGCGAGCTTCGCGTACTTCAATTCAGCGGCGGTGGAGCTGGTGGCCATCGTGTTCATGCTCGTCGCGGGGCTGAACTTCGGCACGCACTTCCTCGCGGTGCGCGGCATTAGCCTGCGGCCTTATGCGGCGGACCCCGAGATGCGCGCTTTTCTCGGCATGGTGTGCGCCGGCGTGCTGCTCGTGGCGGGATACCTGGTTCTGCACGGCGTCTATGCCGAGCTGCCGACCGCGCTGCGCTATGCGGCCTTCAACGTCGTGTCGTTGGCCACCACCACCGGCTATGCGACGGCGGACTATGCAGCCTGGCCACTCTTCGCCCCGCTGTTGATGTTGCTCCTGTGCACCTTCTGTACCTGCTCGCTCTCTGCCGGCGGCGGCATCAAGATGATGCGCGCGCTGCTCATGTTCCAGCAGGCGTTCCGCGAGCTCGCGCGCATGGTGCATCCGCGCGCGCTGATTCCGGTCAAGCTGGGCGGGCAGGTGGTCGAAAGCTCGATCATCTTCGCGGTGCTCGCCTACATGCTGGTGTACGGGGTGACGATGACGGCAATCACGATGCTGCTGACCGCGACTGGGCTCGACTTCGTCACGGCGTTCTCGGCTAGCACGGCGACGGTTAACAACCTCGGGCCGGGACTGGGCAACGTCGGGCCGGCGGGCAATTACGCCGGGTTCAACCACTTCCAGACTTGGATCTGCACCGCGGCCATGCTGCTCGGCCGGCTCGAGCTGATCACGGTGTTCGTGCTGTTCACGCCGGCGTTCTGGCGAAAATGACCGAGACGGCGAAGGCAAGCCAGCCGGCGATGAGGAGGGCACCGCCGAAGGGTGTGATTGCACCCAGGGCACGCGGCGCGCCCAGGGCGAGCGCATAGAGGGTGCCGCTGAAAAGCGCCGTGCCCGCTGCGAGCAGCCAGCCGGCCGTCCGCACCCCGACGCCGGGCAATTGCGCAGCGGCAAGAGCGATGGCGAGCACGCCGAGCGCATGCCAGAAGTGATACTGGACGGCGGTATCCCAGACCGCGAGCATTTCGGGGGATAGCCTCGATTTCAGTCCGTGCGCCCCGAACGCGCCCAGCGCCACGGCCGCGGCGGCGAGGATCGCCCCGGTGGCGAGCAGCGGCCTCAGGAGCGCTTGCTTGTCTTCTTGAGGCGCTGCGGCCGCTTCTTGCCGTAGCTGCCCTTGTAGATCTTGCCGCGCCGCGTGCGCTTGTCGCCTTTACCCATGGCGCGATTATAGCGGCGTCGCGCTCAGCGCCGCCGCCGGCTCGTAGGCGAGATAGGGCGCGAGCCATTTTTCGGCCTCGGCGATGCCGACGCCGCGCCGGCGAGCATAGTCCTCGATCTGGTCACGGCCGAGCTTGCCGACCGCGAAGTAGGTCGATTGCGGATGCGAGAGATAGAACCCGGCCACGGCCGAGGCCGGGAGCATGGCGAAGGATTCCGTGAGGCGCATGCCGGCGTGGCGCTCGGCATCGAGCAGGCGGAACAGATCGCCTTTCGCCACGTGGTCCGGGCAGGCCGGATAGCCGGGGGCGGGGCGGATGCCGCGGTATCCCTCGGCGATGAGCTGCGTCTTGCTCAGTCGCTCGTCGGACGCGTAGCCCCAGAACTCCCGGCGCACGCGCTCATGCAGGTGCTCGGCGAACGCTTCGGCCAGCCGATCGGCGAGCACTTTCAGCATGATGGCGCCATAGTCGTCGTGGGCCGCCTCAAGGTCGGCGACGCGCTTCTCCATGCCGCCGGCTGCCACGGCAAAGGCGCCGATCCAGTCGCGCACGCCGCTCGACTTCGGCGCCACGAAATCGGCGAGGCACAGGTTGGCGCGCCCCTCGGGCTTGGGGTTCTGCTGGCGCAGGTTGTGCCAGGTCATGACCAGGTCGTGGCGGCTCTCGTCGCGGTAGATCTCGATGTCGTCGTGGCTTACCTGGGCGGACGGATAGAGCGCGAGCACGCCGTTCGCGGTGATCCACTTTTCGGCAACGATGCGCGCCAAGTATTCCTGCGATTCTGCGAAGAGCTTGCGCGCCGCCTCGCCGACCACGGGGTCGTCGAGAATCTTCGGGTAGACGCCGGAGAGCTCCCAGGCCTGGAAAAACGGTCCCCAATCGATGTACGGGACGAGCTCCTCGAGCGGATAATCGCGCAGCACCATGATGCCGGGTCGGGCAGGCGGCGGTGGAACGTACGACTGCCAGTCCGTCTTGAAGCCTTTCTCGCGTGCTTCCGGGAGCGAGAGCAGTGGCCCGGGTCCTTTCTTGTCCCGGTGCTGCGTGCGGATCTTCTCGTAGTCGGCGCGCACCTGGGAGAAGTACGCTTCGCGGCCCTCCGGCGACAGCAGGCCCTGCACCACGGGAACGCTGCGCGATGCATCGGGGACGTACACCACCGGGCTGGAATAGTTGGGCGCGATCTTGACGGCCGTATGCGTGCGCGAGGTCGTCGCGCCGCCGATGAGCAGCGGCAGCTTCAATCCGGCGCGCTCCATCTCGCGTGCCACATGCGACATTTCCTCGAGCGATGGCGTGATCAGCCCGGAAAGCCCGACGACATCGGCGTTCTCCCGACGCGCGGCGTCGATGATCGATTGCGCGGGCACCATGACCCCGAGGTTGACCACGTCGTAGTTGTTGCACTGGAGCACCACCGCGACGATGTTCTTGCCTATGTCGTGCACGTCGCCCTTGACCGTGGCAATGACGATGCGGCCCTTCGCGCGCGGCGCTTCGCCGCTTCTCGCCTTCTCCGCCTCGATGTAGGGAATGAGATGCGCCACCGCCTGCTTCATCACACGGGCGGACTTGACGACCTGTGGCAGGAACATCTTGCCGGCTGCGAAAAGATCGCCGACGACGTTCATGCCGTCCATGAGCGGCCCCTCGATCACCTCGATCGGGCGCGCGCGTGCGCGCCGCGCCTCCTCGGTGTCGGCGACGATGTGCGAGGAGATGCCGTTGACCAGTGCGTGCGCGATCCTCGCTTCGACGGCCGCCGCGCGCCAGGCCTCGTCCCTGGAGGTCTCGCGCGCGCCGCCCTTGACCCGGCCGGCGAGCTCGATCAGGCGCTCCGTGGCATCGGCGTGCCGGTTGAGGATCACGTCCTCCACGCACTCGCGCAGCTCCGGCGCGAGCTGCTCGTAGACACCGAGCTGCCCGGCGTTGACAATGCCCATGGACATGCCGGCGCGTACGGCGTGGTACAGGAAGGCGGTGTGCATCGCCTCGCGCACCGCGTCGTTGCCGCGAAACGAGAAGGACAGGTTGGATACGCCGCCCGACACCCTGGCGTGCGGCAGGTTGCTGCGGATCCAGCGGACCGCCTCGAGGAAGTCGATGCCGTAGCGCGCGTGCTCCTCGAGCCCGGTAGCGATGGCGAAGATGTTCGGGTCGAAGACGATGTCTTCTGCCGGGAAACCGGCGCGCTGCGTCAGCAGCTCGTAGGCGCGCCGGCAGACGCCGATGCGCCGCTCCAGGCTGTCGGCCTGCCCTTGCTCGTCGAACGCCATCACCACGACGGCTGCTCCGTAGCGGCGGCACAGGCCCGCTTGGCGCAGGAATTCCTGTTCCCCCTCCTTGAGCGAGATTGAGTTCACGATCGGCTTGCCCTGGACGCATTTCAGGCCGGCCTCGAGCACGCTCCACTTCGAGCTGTCGATCATGACCGGCACCCGGGCGATGTCGGGCTCGGCGGCGACGAGCCTGAGGAACGTGGCCATGGCCTTCTCGGAGTTGAGCATCGCCTCGTCCATGTTGACGTCGATGACTTGCGCGCCGTTCTCCACCTGCTGTCGGGCCACACTGAGCGCCCCAGCGTAGTCTCCCGCCAGGATGAGCCGGGCGAACGCGCGCGAGCCAGTGACGTTGGTGCGTTCTCCGACATTGACGAAGAGCGAGGCATCGGTGACGTTGAGCGGCTCGAGCCCGGCGAGTCGCAGCGCCGCCGCGCGCTCTGCCGGGCGTCGCGGCGGCACGCCCCGAACGGCGTCCGCCATGGCGCGGATGTGCTCGGGCGTCGTGCCGCAGCAGCCGCCGGCGACGTTGAGCCAGCCCTGGCGCGCCCAGTCACCGACTTGGGCGGCCATCGACTCTGGAGTGTCCTCGTACTCGCCGAAGGCGTTGGGCAGGCCGGCGTTGGGATGGCAGGACACGAAGCCCTCGGCGAGCCCCGCCAGCTCCTCGACGTAAGGCCGTAGCTCCTTCGCTCCGAGCGCGCAGTTGAAGCCCACGGCGAGCGGCCGTGCATGCCGTATGGAGTTGTAGAACGCTTCGGCCGTCTGCCCCGAGAGGGTTCGTCCCGATGCATCCGTGATCGTCCCGGAGATGATCACCGGCAGCCGCCGCCCGCGCGTATCGAAGGCGGCGTCGATGGCGAAGAGCGCCGCCTTCGCGTTGAGGGTGTCGAACACGGTCTCGACCAGGAGCAGGTCGACCCCGCCCTCGAGAAGCCCCTCGATCGCTTCGGCGTACGCCGTCACCAGCTCATCGAACCCGACTGCACGAAACCCGGGATCGTTGACGTCCGGAGAAATCGAGGCGGTCTTGTTGGTCGGCCCGAGCACCCCGGCGACGAAGCGCGGCTGCCCCGGTAGCTTTACCATGCACTCCGCCGCGGCTTCCTTCGCCAGGCGGGCGGCGCTGCGGTTCAGCTCGCGCGCGAGCGACTGCATGCCGTAGTCGGCGAGCGCCACGGATGTCGAGTTGAACGTATTAGTCTCGATCACGTCCGCCCCTGCCTGCAGGTACTGCAGGTGGATGTCCCGGACCAGCCGCGGCTGCGTGAGGGAGAGCAGGTCGTTGTTGCCGCGCAGCTCGCGCTGCCAGCTCAGGAAGCGCTTTCCGCGGTAGTCCTCCTCGGCCAGCCGCGCGTGCTGGATCATCGTCCCCATCGCGCCGTCCAGTAGCAGGATCCGTTCGCGGAGCAGCTTCTCGAGCATCGTGGCGTGCGGCGTAGCGTTCATCGCGTCCAAAAACGAAAGGCCCGTGCAGCTTGCGCAGAAACGGGCCTCGGCTGGAGTCTGCCCACGCCGTCGTTTGCTGTCAATCGCGCTGCTTATAATCGCCGGCGATGAGCGAAATGCGTTCCATCGTCGCCGTGTTCCCCTGCCAGGTGCACTGGGGGGACTGCGATCCCGCCGGGATCATCTTCTATCCAACGTACTTCCGCTGGATGGACGCCGCCGCCTGGGGCTTCCTCGACGCCGTCGGCTACGGTGCGAAGCGCATGCGAACGGAGCAGCGCGCCATGCCGCTCGTGTCGGCGGAGTGCCGTTTCATCGCGCCTGCCGTGCAGGGCGACCGCTGCGAAGTGCGATCGCGCATCGCACGGTTCGGGGGCAAGTCATTTGTCCTGGCGCACGACATCGTGCGCGTCGACGGGGAGACGCTCGCGAGCGGCAGCGAAACGCGCGTCTGGGGGCGCTTCGCCGACGGCCCGGGCTCGCCGCTGAAGGGCGAAACCATCCCCGAATCGCTCAAGGCGCTGTTTCGCGCCACATAGCGGGCGCGTACTCGGGCATCGTCGTCTTCCAGTCGAGGTCGAGATCAGCCTGTTGGCGACTTCTCGTCGGACACGCAAGTGAACATCGGGTCGTACGCGAGGAGGGGACCGCCCGAGGCTACTCGGGCCGCGTGTTCGGATAGGGGCGCCGGTACGCCG
Source organism: Burkholderiales bacterium (assembly GCA_029266935.1). Taxonomy (GTDB): domain Bacteria; phylum Pseudomonadota; class Gammaproteobacteria; order Burkholderiales; family SG8-39; genus SCGC-AG-212-J23. The sequence goes on along the minus strand of JAQSVY010000025.1, from coordinate 2,866 downwards.
CTGCGTCTTTCATGCGCTTACTCCGCGTCTGGCTGCTTGGAAGGCTGCGCGCGGTCGAAGGCCTCGAGCTTCATGCATTCCTCGAATACGCGCATCGTCGTGGGATAGCGCTTCGCGTCAAACTCGTAGCGCTTCGCGTTGAAGACTTGCGGCACGAGGCAGCAGTCGGCCATGCTGGGAGCGTCCCCGTGGCAGAAGCGGCCCGTCTCGACGTGGCCGGCGAGCGCAGCTTCGAGCTTGGCGAAGCCCTCGGCAATCCAGTGCCGGTACCAGACGCCGACCTGCTCCTCGTTCTGGCCGAGCTGCTTGCGCAGGTACTGCAGCACACGCAGGTTGTTCAGCGGATGGATCTCGCAGGCGACGAGCTGGGAAAGCGAACGCACGCGGGCGCGCGCCATCGGCTCCTGCGGCAGCAGCGGCGGCCGCGGATGCAGCTCCTCGAGATGCTCGATAATCGCCATCGACTGGGCGAGCCGCATGCCGTCGTCGAGCTCGAGCGTCGGGACGAGCGCCTGGGGGTTCACCCCGCCGTAGGCCGGCTCGCGATGCTGTCCTTTCGGCAGGTGGACGAATTGCGGCTCGTAGGCAAGCGCCTTGAGGTTGAGCGCGATGCGTACGCGAAACGCGGCGGAGCTGCGGAAGTAGGTGTACAGCTTCACAGCGCGGCGACGATCTTCACCTTGAGCTCGCCAACCTTGTCGATGCCGGCGTGCAGCTCGTCGCCGGGCTTGACCGGCCCGACGCCCGCCGGGGTTCCGGAGTAGATGAGGTCGCCGGGTTCGAGCGAGTAGTACTCCGATAGATAGGCGATCTGCTCGGGGACCGACCAGATCATGTCGCCGAGATCGGCGCGCTGGCGCTCCTTGCCGTTCACGGTGAGCCAGATCGCGCCCTTCGACGGGTGACCGATCTTGGCCGCGGGCACGAGTGCGCTGCAGGGCGCGGCCTCATCGAAGTCCTTGCCGAAGTCCCACGGCCGTCCGTGGTCCTTGCCCACTTGCTGCAGGTCGCGACGCGTCATGTCCAGGCCCACGGCGTAGCCGAAGACATGGTCGTGTGCCCGCTTCGCGTCGATACGCCGGCCGCTTTTCGCGATCGCCACGACCAGCTCGGTCTCGTAGTGGTAGTTGGACGTCTTCGGCGGGTAATGCACTTCGCCGCCGCCGGGTACCAGCGCGCCCGCGCTCTTGATGAAGAAGAACGGCTGCTCCCGCCCGTCGCCGCCCATTTCCTTCTGGTGCTCGGCATAGTTGCGGCCGACGCAGAAGATGCGCCGTACCGGGAACGAGTCGGAAAGGCGAGATTCTATTCCCTGCCGGCGAGCTCGCGCTCCAGCAGTTCGCGCAGCTTGTAGCGCTGCACCTTGCCGGTGGCGGTGCGCGGCAGCTCCGGCACCGAGCGAACCCACTTCGGCCGCTTGTGGCGCGGCAACGCGCGCTCGCAGGCGGCCGCGGCGGCGCGCACCGCCTCAGCCGCGTCGCCGCGCGCGGTCACGAAAAGCGCCAGGCGCTCCAGGCCGTCGGCGTCGACGACCGGGACACAGGCGGCTTCGGCAACGGCCGCCTCCAGTGCGGCGGTCTCCTCGAGCTCGCCGGGCTGCACCCATTGGCCGGCGACTTTGACCAGCTCGTCGGCGCGCCCCTGATGCACGAGGAAGCCGGCGTCGTCACGCACGAACAGGTCGCGGCTGCAGAACGAACAGGTCGCGGCTGCAGAACCAGCCGTCGCGGAACTGCGCCTGCGTCTGCTCCGGCAGGTTGGCATAGCCGCTCGCCTGGGCGGGATGGCGTACCCAGAGCACCCCGGGCTGCCCGCGCTCGGGCTCGCGCTCGTGCGCGTCGGCGAGGCGCACTTCGACGCCGGGGAGCGGCAGGCCGGTGCGCATGCCGTCGGAGCTACGCAGCGGGGTCACGATACAGGCACAGAACGTCTCGGACATGCCATATAGATTGAGGAGTTCCCCGCCGACTGCCGCGCGCCATTGATCGACGAGCTTCGGTGAAAGCCGCTCGCCGGCGGCGATGCAGCGCCGCACGGCGCGAAAGGCCTCGAGGCGCGCGCGCGGCGCGGCGAGCAGGCGGCGGTATACCGTCGGCACGCTGAAGAGCGCCGCCGGCCGGTGGCACTCAACCAGCTCGATCACGGCGTCGGTCTCGGGCCACTCCGCGCAGAGGATCGAGGTAAGCCCCATGGCGAGCGGCGCGAGCAGGCCGTGTTCGAGGCCGTAAGCGAAGAACAGGCGCGAGGTCGAGAACACTGTCTCGCCCGCCTGGAGGCCGAAAGCGCCGAAAGCCTTGCCGACGTGGAGGAACACCTTGTGCGAATGCACGATGCCCTTGGGCCTGCCTGTCGTTCCCGACGAATACAGCGCGAACGCAGGCGCATCGGGGCCGGCGGCGCTAGGCGCGGCCGCGCGCGCTTCCTGCTGCCATGCGCGCCAGGAGGCGCCTTCGGGAGCCACGTCGCCCGCGACGGCAATCCGTCTTTGTCCGGAAAGCTCTCCCGTGAGGTCCGGCCGCGCGCGCGCGAACACGTCCTCCACGAGCACCAGCTTCGCCTCGCTGTCGGCGAGGATGTGGCGATAGTCGACCTCCGCAACCTTTCCGTTGAGCGCCACCGCGACCGCGCCTGCATGGACAGCGCCGAGCCAGGCGGCAGCGGCCTCGGGCGTGTCCCGCATCAGCAGCATCACGCGGTCGCCGGGGCGTACGCCGTGCGCGAGATATGCGCCGGCCGCGCGTTGCACGCGCTCGGCGAGCATCGCCATGCTGACAGCCTCGTTACCGCAGAGCAGCGCGATGTGCTTCCCGCGTCGCTCGAGCGCGGCCTCCCCGAGCAGCAGCTCGGCGCCGTTCATCCCGCGTAG
>JAQSVY010000024.1 GCA_029266935.1 Burkholderiales bacterium | reverse complement strand
ACGCTCGCCAAAACACCCCGCGACACTCCACTACACGGGCGACGGCGTGTTTATGGTCGCGGGAAAGATAATCAGCCGGCGCTCTTTGTTCCGCCCTGAGATGCAATGAGGAACGCGACGAGCCTTCGATGCAAGCTTCTTGCAGTCCCAGTTGTCATGCCTGCGAAGCAGATTATCGTCATGGGACCAAAGGTGACCAAGGGAGCGGACTACCTGCTATGGCTTCGCCCGATGCCCAGCTCCGGTCGAGACGCATCGGTCTGCTGGCCATCGGCGTGACTGCGATCGGCTGGGGCCTGAACTGGCCGATCATCAAGCTTCTCCTGCGCGAATGGCCCCCACTGTTCTCCCGCGGCACCGCTGGGATCGCGGCGGCCCTAGGCCTGGCGGCCTTTGCGGCGCTCCGTGGCGAGCGCCTGTTGGTGCCACTCGGCACCTTCCGACCGCTTGCGCTCGCCGCGGCTACCAACGTGTTTGCCTGGATGGGCCTCTCGACCCTGGCGATGGTCTGGCTTACCGTCGCCGAAGGCGCTTTACTCGTCTACACGATGCCGATTTGGGCGACGCTGCTCGCATGGCCGATCCGCGGCGATCGCCCAACGGCACGGGCTTTAGCAGCGCTCGCGCTTGGGATGGCCGGAATTGCCGTGCTCCTTTCCGGGGCCGGCCTTGCGCTCGGATCGGGGAAGCTGCCCGGTATCCTGCTTGCGCTCGGAGCCGCGATCCTGTTTGCCTTCGGCACGGTGACGGCGCAGGTGGCAGTGCCCCTCTCCCCGCTCGCGCACACTGCCTGGCTGGTAGGCCTGGGCTGCCTGCCGATGATCATCGCCGGGCTCACCTTTGAGCAGCCCGATCCTTCCGCGCTCACCCCGGTTGGCTGGGCAAGCCTCATCTACATGGCGGTTGTGCCTATGGGGGCGTGTTATCTCGGCTGGTTCGCGGCCGTGAAACGCCTACTGCCCACCACCGCCTCGACCGGCATACTCCTGGTGCCTCTCGTGGGCGTCCTCTCCGCAGTTCCGATCCTGGGAGAGCCCCTGGGTGTACGTGAGGCCCTTGCCTTGACCTTGACACTTAGCGGTGTGGCCCTCGCGCTTCAGAAGCCCGCGGCAGGCGGATAGACCGCGTCGCCCGCATTCGTAGGCTCGCGCACCGCCACAATAATCGCCAATCGGCTTTCCGGGTATTTTGCTAAAGTGCCTTGCCGAGCGTTCGCGCGGTGAACCCTCAATGCTGATCTCATCGAGTAAAGCCGTCGTGCGTATATGCCCGAGGCGGGCCTGGGACTCGCCGAAGTTTCGCAGAACTCTGGCGGGTGAAATTTCTTGCCTTTGTTTTCACCGCGGGCGAAGCTCCACGCCTCGCGAGAAGGGCCGCCGATCGCTCGTCGGCAACGCCAACAAGGAGGATGAGCATGCGTCGTGTCACCGCCGCCGCGCTTCTGACGGGCCTCTTCGCCGGCTTTGGCCCGGCGCAGGCGCAGACCGAGATCATCGGAAGCATCTGGTTCCCCGACACGCATCCGCTGACGAAATACGGCTATCTCGACTGGTCGAAGCAGGTCGACGCCGCCTCGAAGGGGCAGCTCAAGATCAAGGTCTTCACCGGGACGGCGCTCTTGCCCCCGAACGCGCATTTGAGCGGGCTGCGCGACGGCATCGCCCAGATCACCTATCACGCCGGCACCTACACCCCGGCCGACCTCCCCGAGGACAACGTCGTCGCGATCCTCGGCATCGGGCTCAAGAACAACGTCGCGACGGCGGCCGCGGTCTCCGACTTCTACATGAACGATCCCGCGATGCGGGACATGTTCCGCCGGCACAAGATCGTCTATCTCGGCGGCTACGCGACCCCGCCCTACGTGCTGATGTGCCGGACGAAGGTCGAGACGCTCGCCGACATCAGGGGCAAGAAGATCCGCATGCCGGGCGCCGTGCACTCGGAATGGGCGAAGGCGGTCGGCGCCGTGCCGGTCAACGTCGCCTCCTCAGAGATGTTCACCGGGCTCGAGAAGGGGCAGCTCGACTGCGCCGCGAACGCCGCGAACGACATGAAGAGCCGTTCGCTCTGGGACGTCGCCAAGCACGTGACCGACATCGACCTCGGCTCCTACTATGCCGGCTGGCAGCACGCGATCCAGGGGCCGACCTGGCAGAAGCTCAAGCCCGAGCAGCGCCGGGTCCTCCTCGACACCATCTCGGACGCGATGATCGAGACGGCGCTCGGCTACACGGCCGATGCGGAGGGTGCGATGAAGGAGGCGCCGAGCAAGGGCGTGACGATCACGAAGCCCGCCGCCGACCTGCAGAAGGCGCTCGACGAGTTCGTCGCGACCGGCGCGCGCGACCTCGCGCTCAAGGAAGGCAAGGAGCGCTTCAAGCTGAAGGATCCGGAAGGGCTCGTGCAGCGCTTCGAGGCGACGCGCGCGAAATGGGGCGAGCTCTTCAGCAAGATCGACATGAAGGACAAGGAGGCGCTGAAGAAGGTGCTTCGCGACAACCTCTACAGCAAGGTCGACGTGAACGGCTACGGGTCCTGATCCGTCCTGCCGCTCGGAATGGCCGGGCCTCCGTCCCGGCCATATTTTCTTGCCAGCGATGCTCAGTCCATGAAGCGGACGAGGACGAGGGACAGCCAGGGGAAGAGAATCAAGAGCGTCAGCGTGATCATGTCGACGGCGAGGAACCACATCACGCCGCGGAAGATCGTCGTGAGACTCACCATGCTGCCGAGCGCCGCCTTGATCACATAAACGTTGAGGCCGACGGGCGGCGTGATCAGCCCCATCTCAAGAAGCTTCACGATCAGGACGCCGAACCAGATGAGGTCGACGCCGGCCTCGCGGGCAACCGGCAGGACGATCGGCGCGGTGAGAAGCAGGATGCCGATCGCGTCGAGGAAGCAGCCGAGAAACAGATAGAGCGCCGCGACCATGAGCACGACCGCAAGCTGGCTCGAGCCGAGCGACAGCAGCTGCTCGGAGAGGTAGGCGGGCACGCCGCTGAGCGCCATCAGCCGGGCGAGCAGGACGGTCCCGATCACGACCATGAAGATGCTGGCTGTTCCGGTGAGCGTCTGGAACACCGAGACGCGGATGACCTCCCAGGTGAGGAGGCGGCGCGCGGCCGCAAGGCCGAAGGCGAGGAAGGCGCCGACCGCGCCGGCTTCCGTCGGCGTGAAGATGCCGAAGAAGATGCCGACGAGGACGCCGACCATCAGCACCGGCAGTGGCCAGATATCCTTCACGGCCTGCAGGCGCTCCTCGCGCGAGAAGGTCTCCTCGACCGGCGGCGCGAGCGACGGGTTGAGCTTCACCCGGATGATGATGCAGGCCGAGAACATGAAGGCGGTCAGGATGCCCGGAATGAAGCAGGCGACGAAGAGCTTCGCGATCGAGACCTCGGCGATATAGCCGTAGATGACGGTGAGGATTCCCGGCGGGATGAGGTTGCCGAGGGTACCGCCGACGGCGACGACGCCGCTCGCGAGCCCCGGCTCGTAGCGGTGGCGCAGCATCTCGGGGGTCGCGATGCGCGCGAAGGCGGAGGCGGTCGCGACGCTCGAACCCGACGCCGTGGACAGGAGCGCGCAGGCGAAGATGCTCGCGACCGCGAGCCCGCCGGGCAGCCAGGAGAGGAAGATGCGCATGGCGCGGAAGAGGCCGCGCGACAATCCCGCCGCGGACGCCACGTAGCCCATGAGCAGGAACATCGGGATCGCGGTCAGATTCCAATCGCCGACGAAATTGAACGGCACCGCCGTGACGATGCCCCAGGCGGCTCGCATATTCAGGATCGCGGCGATGCCGAAGAACGAGACGATGCCGAGCGCGACGCCGATCTGGATGCGGAGCGCGATGAGCGCGAGGCCGCCGCCAAGCGCGAGAAGGCCGATCGTGAGCTTGTCCACGGCGGCGCCTCAGACCGCTTCCTCGATCTCCGGCGCCGGCGGCACCGGGTCGAATGAGGGATCGGTGAACCCCTTCCAAGCATGGAGGAGCGAGACGAGAAGCACGGCGACGAAGCCGAGCGGCAGGGCGAAGCGCGCCGGCCAGATGGTCACATAGGTGGAGCCCATCATGATCTCGTTGATGCGCCAGGCGTTCACCGCGTCGAGCCAGGTCTGGTAGGCGAGGATTCCGAAGAAGACGGCGCCGACGAGCTGCCCGAGCCCGTACACGATCTGCTGCACGCGCTGCGGAAACAGCCGCACGAGGATGTCGGCGCTGATGTTCTCGTGCCGCAGCTCCACGAGCGCGAGCGGCAGGAACACCACCAGGACCATGTGATAGATCGAGCTGATCTCGAGGTTGCCCTCGATCGGGCGGCCGAACACATTCGTCATGAACACGTCCGTCACCGTCTGCAGCATCATCAGCACGATGCTGACGCCCGCGACGAGCGCAAAGGCATAGGCCAGGCCCCAGATTGCCCGTTCGATCATCCTTGCCCCCTGTGCCGGACTGCGTCCGGTCATGCGCCGTCGTCGAGGCGCCTTGCTTCTGCAGTGCTCACCTTGCCATTTGCGATGTCCGCCGCAAGCGCCTCGCCCGAGCGACGGGCCGGCGGTCCCCAGCCGGCGCCGCCCGCGGTCTCGATGATCACGCGGTCGCCAGGCGAAAGCTCGGTCACCATCTTCGAGGGGATCTCGACGGTGCTCCCGTCGCGGCGATGGATGACCGAGCGCGCCTTCGCCCCGTCGCCGCCGCCGGCCATGCCGGATGCCGCCACGACATGGCGCTCGCCGCGATGCGAGAAGGACAGCGCGCCGTCGAGGTCGTCGAGGATCTCGTACTCCTTGAGCTGGCCGAGCCCGCCGCGGAACTCGCCGGCGCCGCCGGAATCGGCGCAGAGCGACCAGCGCCTTATCCGGATCGGCGCCTCGAGCTCCATCGCCTCGGCGGGCAGGTTCATGCAGTTCGTCGCGTCGGTCTCGATCGCGTCGACGCCGTCGAAGCCGCGCCCGGCCCCGCTCCCGCCGCCGAGGAGCTCGCCGGTGACGAAGGGCGCGCCGTCGCGCCGCCGCCCGCCGAAAGCCATCACCAGGAGCTCGCCGGCGGAGGGCGCCGGCACCCGCTCCGGCAGCACCGTCGCGAGCGCCGAGAGCATGCAGCCGGTGATCCGCTTGATCGTCGCCGAGCGCGCGTTCACCGGCGCCGGCGAGCGCGGGTTGACGAGGCTGCCCTCCGGCAAGGTGAGGCTGATCGGACGGAAGCAGCCGCCATTGTTCGGGATCGACGGGTCGGTCACCGCCCTCACGGCGAAGCAGGCAGCGGCGAGGCTGCCCGACGGCACGCAATTCACGGGGCCGCGCGCCTGCGGGCTCGTGCCGGTGAGGTCGAAATGGATGTCGCCGCCGGCCACCGTCACCGCGACCTCGACGCGCAGCCGCCGGTCGAGCTCGATGCCGTCATTGTCGAGCCAGTCGACATGGCGGTAGGTGCCCGGCGGGATCTCGCGCAGCGCCGCGCGCGTCATCGTCTCGGCGCGCTCGATCAGGAGCCCGAAGGCGCTCATCAGGCTGTTGTGGCCATATTTCTCCGCCGTCTGCTGCAGGCGGATGCAGGCGATCCGGCAGGCGGCGACCTGAGCGTGGAGATCGCCCATGAAGATGTCCGGGATGCGCACGTTCTGGCGCAGGATCGCAGTGATCATCGGATCGAACGCGCCGCCCCGGGCCCAGCGGATCGCCGGAATGCGCAAGCCCTCCTGGAAGATCTCGGTCGCGTTCGTCGGCACCGAGCCCGCCGCGAGGCCGCCGACGTCCTGGTGGTGGGTCATGGTCGCGGCGAGCGCGAGGAGGCGCCCGCGCGCGAAGACTGGGATGACGACCGCGATGTCGGGGAGGTGCGTGCCGCCGCAATAAGGGTCGTTGAGGAGGTAGATGTCCCCGTCCTGCATGGTCTCGGGCGGAAAGACGCGGCGGATCTCCGCGACCGACGGGATCAAGGTCGCGAGATGGATCGGGATCGCGCAGGCCTGGGCGAGCGTCGTGCCGTCGAGCGTGAAGAGGCTCGCGGAAGCGTCGAGCCCCTCCTTCACGATCGGCGAGCAGGAGCTCTTGAGGAGCGTCGTCTGCATCTCCTCGGCGATGACGTCGAGGCGGTTGCGGATCACCTCGAGCGTGATCGGGTCGAAGCGGTCGCCGCTCATGAGGCGCGCGCCCGTTCGAGAAGCAGCGCCGCGCCGCTCACGACGCGGGCCGTCCAGCCCGGCGGCAGGAGGGTCGTCGTGTCGTCCTGCTCGATGATCGCGGGTCCCGCGATCGTCTCTCCGGCGGCGATCCGCCCGCGGTCATGGATCTCCGTCCGGACCGCCGCGGGCAAGCCGGCGAAATGGACCTCGCGATGCGCCTTCAAGGAGCGGCCTGGCTCCGCGCCGGCGCGGCCGCCGAAATCGAGCCCTGGCAGATCTGCACGGTGGATCGCGCGCAGGTTGACGATCTTCGCCGGCGCGCCCGTCGCGTGGCCGTTGATCCGTTCATGCGCAGCCTCGAAATCGCGATAGAGCGCGTCCAGGGGATCGTCGGCTTCGAAATCGAGGCCGACCTCGATGAGATGACTCTGCCCGACATAGGCCATGTCGGCGGCATAGCGCCGATGAACCGTCAGACCCTGCACATGCTCGCGCTCCATCAGTGCCGCCGCGCCGCGGTCGAGCGCGTCACAGGCCTCGCGGATCGCCGCGACCGAGGCATCCGCAACGGGCGCGTGATAGGCGCAGGACCGCTCGTGCTCGATCGGGGCGGCAAGGAGCCCGGCGGCCGAGAGCACGCCGGGGAAGCGCGGCACCAGCACGCGGTCGATCTCGAGCTCCTCGGCAAGCGCCGTCGCGTGGATGCCGCCGCCGCCGCCGAGCGGGACGAGGACGAATTCGCGCGCGTCGAAGCCGCGCTTCACCGAGACGAGCCGGATGCCGTCCGCCATCTGCGCATTCACAACGCGGTGGATCCCGAGCGCCGCCTCGACGAGCCCGAACGCAAGCGGCGCCGCGATGCGCTCGCGGATCGCCGTCTCCGCGAGGCCGCGATCGAGCTTGAGCGAGCCGCCGGCGAAATAATCCGGATCGAGATAGCCGAGGGTCAGCGAGGCGTCGGTGACGGTCGGCTCGGCGCCGCCCGCCGCATAGCAGGCCGGCCCCGGCTCGGCGCCGGCCGAATGCGGCCCGACGCGCAACCCGCCGCCGCTATCGGCCCAGGCGATGCTGCCGCCGCCCGCGCCGAGCGAGGTCACGTCGACCGTCGGCACGCGGACGGGATAGCCGTCCACATTCATGTCCGCGCGCAGGAGCGTGCGTCCGCGCTCGACGAGCGCGATGTCGCTCGAGGTGCCGCCGACATCGATGGTGATGAGGTTCTCGAAGCCGGCGAGCGCCCCGACCGCCGAGCCGCCGAGCACGCCGGCGGCGGGCCCGGAGAGGAAGAGCCGCACCGGCCGCTCGCGCGCGACCTCGGCGGCGGCAAGCCCGCCGCGGGACTGCATGATCTGGAGCGAGGCAGGAACGTCCGATGCGGCGAGATGATCGGCCATCTGGCCGAGATAGCGGTCGACGCGCGGCTTCACATAGGCGTCGAGCGCCGTCACCACCGTACGCTCGTATTCTCGGAACGCCGGGTCGACCTCGCTCGAGAGCGAAACCGCGACATGCGGCGCGACAGCGGCGATGTGGTCGCGGATGCGGCGCTCATGGACGGGGTTGAGGAAGGCGAAGAGGAGGGAGACCGCGATCGCGTCGACGCCCTCGGCGAGCAGGCGCTCGACGGCGGCGCGCATGGAATCCTCGTCGAGCGGCTGGACGATGTCGCCCTTTGCCGAGATCCGCTCACGCACCTCGACGCGCCGGGCGCCCGGGGCAAGCCAGCCCGGCGTCTCGGGCTTAAGCCGCAGATCGTACATCTGCCGGCGCATCTGCCGGCCGATCTCGATGATATCGCGGAAGCCTTCGGTCGCGATCAGGCCGACGCGCGCGCCCTTGCGCTCGATGACCGCGTTCGTCGCTACGGTCGTCCCATGGCAGAAGCGCTCGATCGAAGCGGCAGGGACGCCGTGCTCGGCGGCGAGCCGATCGAGCGCCGCCTGCACCGCCTGGCTCGGGTCGGCGCGCGTCGAGGGCACCTTCATGATGTGCGTATCGGCGCCGCCGACGCAGATCACGTCGGTGAAGGTGCCGCCGATGTCGATCCCGACGCTGAGCCCCGACATAGCCGGCTCAGGCGCTGACGCCATAGACGCGCCGGGCGGTCTCCGCCGTGAGATAGCCCTGCCTTACGTCGCGCAGGACCGCGTTCGGATCGCGCTCGGCGATCGGCCCGAAGCCGCCGCCGCCGGCGGTGTAGAGGGTCAGGATGTCGCCCTTGCGCAGCTCCATCCCGTCCTTGCTCTTGACCGGGATGGTCTTGCCACCGCGCACCACCTCGCAGCGGGCGCGCTGCCCGTCGCTGCCGCCGAAGAGACCATAGGGCGCGAGGCGGAAGCGATCGGCATAGATCGCGAAATTGACCTGGTCCTTCAGCACCTCGAACCGGCGGAAGAAGCCGAGCCCGCCGCGATGCCGGCCATGCCCGCAAGAATCCGGAATGAGCCCGTAGCCGGTGAGCCGGAAATGCTCGAAATCCATGTCCGTCGCCTCGACGGGCGTGTTCGTGCAGTTCGAGAGCGGCGAGTCGACGGCATCGCACCCGTCCTGCCGCGGCGAGGCGCCGTAGCCGCCGCCATAGACCTCGAGATAGACGCGATACTTGCCGGCGTTGAGATGCGAGATCGAGGTGACGAGGGTGGTATCGTTGCCGCCGGCTATCACCCTGTCCGGCGCGACCTGGGCGAGCGCCTTCAGCACCGCGTTGAAGCTGCGATAGGCCGCCTCCATCCGCGCGCGCACCGGCGCCGGATAGGTCGGGTTGACGAGGCAGCCCGGCGGCGCCGTGATCTTGATCGGCCGCTTGACGCCCTCGTTGAAGGGAATGTCGGCGCTCGTGAGCGACGCCTTGATTGCGGTGAGCGCCGCGGAGATGGTCGAGGCGAAGGGGCAGTTCAGGTTGCGCCGCACCTGCGCGCAGGTGCCGTCGAAATCGACCGATATGCTGTCGCCCTTGATCGTGACCTTGGCCTTGACGGTAAGCGGCGTGTCGGAGAGGCCGTCGTCGTCGACCGCGTCCTGGCCGTGATAGGTGCCGTCCGGGATCTCGGCGAGCGCCGCGCGGAAGCGCCGCTCCGAATAGTCGATGAGCTCCGACATCGAGGCGCGGACCGTCTCCGCGCCGTAACGCTGGCAGAGCTGGCGCACGCGCTCGGCGCCGACCGCATTCGCCGCGAACTGGGCGTCGAAATCGCCGATGGTCTGGTCCGGCACGCGGATGTTCGCCGCGATGAGCCGGCGCAGCGGGCCCCTACCCTCCCAGTCCCGCGCGAAGCTGTAGCGGGTCGGCGGGATGATCAGCCCTTCGGCGTGGACGTCGACCGCCTCCGTGGTGAGGCCCGGATTGCCGCCGCCGAGGTCGAGATGGTGGGCGACCGTGCCGGCGAAGGCGACGAGCTCGCCCTCGACGAAGATCGGCGAATAAATGAACACGTCCTGCAGGTGCTGCCCGCCCGAGTAAGGATCGTTGGTGATATAGAAGTCACCGTCCTCAAGGCTCTCCACCGGATAAACGGCAGCGCAGGAGCGAAAGATCTCGGACATCGGGCCGAGCTGCATCGGAATGAGCTCGGCTTGCGCCACGACGTTGCCGTCGCGATCGAAGAGCGCGGCCGATGCATCCGCCGCCTCGCGGATGATCGTCGAATAGGCGGAGCGAATGAGCTTGACTCCCATCTCGCGCGCGGCGGCGATGAGGCCCTGGCTGATGACGGCGTGATCAACCGGATCGAGGAGTTGGGTCCGCTCCGCCAGCGCCAATCGCTCAAGCATCGTCGTCCATCCACTTTAGGATCATGTTGTCGCTTCCGTCGCGCTCGGCTGTCCAGCCCGCCGGGACGAGCAGCGTCGAGGTCGGGTCCTCGAGGAGCGCGGGGCCCGCAATCCGCTGGCCGGACCTGAGGAGCGAGCGGCTCATCAACGTGCCGCGCTGCAGCGAGCGCGCGTCGAACATTTCGATCTCCTGCTCGGGGACGGAGAACTCGGTGTTTTCGGTCAAGACCGGAAGATCTCCAAGCGGCGCCGTCAGCCCCATGCGGAAGGAGACGATCTCGACGTGCTTGTCGAGAGCGGCGCCGAAGAAATAGACCCGCTGATGCGCCTCGCCGAACAGGCGACGCAGGCGCTCGCCGGTGAGATCCGCGAGATCGCTTTCGCCTAGGTCGACCGGCACCTCAAAGGCTTGCCCGACAAAACGCATGTCGGCCACGAAGGCGAGGCGGAAGCCGAGATCACGCCCGAGTTCGGGGGTACGACAATCGTCCGGATGCCGAGGTCCTGCGCCACGGCAGCGGCGTGGAGCGGGCCCGCGCCGCCATAAGGCACGAGCACGTAATCGCGCGGGTCGTGCCCGCGTTCGGTCGAGATCAGCTGGATCGCCCGCACGATGTTGGCATTGGCGAGCTGCACCGCGCTGTCCGCCGCCTCCTCAACGCTCATGCCGAAGTGGCGGGCGATCGGCTCGAGCGCCTCGCGCGCCGCCGCCTCGTCGATGGTCATTCGCCCGCCAAGGAACGCCTCAGGCCGGATCGTCTGGCGGGCGAGATGCGCGTCGGTGATGGTCGGCTGGGCGCCGCCGCGTCCATAGCAGGCGGGGCCGGGGTCGGCGCCCGCGGAGTGGGGGCCGACCCGCAGCATCCCGCCTTCGTCGATCCAGATGATACTGCCGCCGCCGGCTCCAACCGTGTTGATGTCGAGCACCGGAATGCGCACCGGCAGCCCGTCGATCGAGAACTCGTTGGTCAGTTGGGGCTTGCCGTTCGTGACGACGCAGACGTCGGTCGAGGTTCCGCCAATGTCGAGCGTGATCAAGTTGCGGTAATCTGAGCGCGCGGCCTGGCGCGCCGCGCCCATCACTCCCGCGGCGGGTCCGGAGAGGAGCGCGGTGACCGCATTCTCGCGCATCGCCGCGGCGGGGAGCCGGCCCCCGTTCGACTGCATGACGCTGAACCGGCCCTTAAAGCCGTTCTGGTGCAGCCGCTCGGCAAAGCGCTGGACGTAGCGATCCATCACGGGCTGGACATAGGCGGACAGAGTAGTCGTCGACGCGCGCTCGAATTCCCTGAACTCGCGGGTGACATCGGATGAGACGGTGACGTGAAGCTCGGGCAAGTGGCGCTTGATCGCCGCTTTCAGTGCCTGCTCGTGAGCGGGATTCACATAGCCGTTCAGGAGGCAGATGGCGACGGCCTGGAAGTTACCCTTCCGAAGCTGCGGGATGAGCTTCTTCTCGATCGCCGCCTCGTCAAGCGGTACGAGCACGGATCCGTCCGCGACAATGCGCTCGCGAACCTCGAAGCTCGACGCGCGATCCACAACGGGCTCCGGCTTGCGATACTCGAGATCGTAAATGCGGGAGCGCCCGTGCCGCTGAAGCGCCAGGAGGTCGCGGAACCCTTCGGTCGTGACAAAGGCGGTCGGGTAGCCCTTGCGTTCGAGGACCGCGTTCGTCGCGACCGTGGAGCCATGGGCGAGGTCATCGATCTTGTCGAGAGGAAGCCTGCTCTCGAGGAGCGCGTTGAAAGCGCCTTCGTCGGGATTACGCGGCGTGCTCGGTACCTTCAGCACGCGGATGCCATCGCCGCTGATCGCGACGAGGTCCGTGAAGGTCCCGCCCACCTCGACTCCCACCCTCATGCCGGCTTGGCCCCCGCAACTGCGCAAGAGGAACGGAGCACGAAGGAGCGGCCCACGACACGCCTAGCCCCACCACACATATTCAGCCTAGCATCGGAATGAAAAGTTGCTAGTGCAATTTCAAAAGGCTGAAGAGTTGGAGAAGGAGACCGCCTCGGAAGGGCGCAGACCCGGTTCCGCGGGCGAAGTCCCTCGGACAGAATCAGTCACGGCCGCGACCTTCGGGTATCTCGCGGTCGTGGTGTTCGCATGGGGCGGCAACTACACATGGACGAAGCTGGTGCTGGACGACTGCGGGCCTTGGCTCTTTAATGCGCTCCGCTACGGTTCGGCGACAGCGATCCTGGGCGTCCTCATTTTCTTTCGGCGGACGGGCGCGCCGATCTTGCCCGTTCCCGGCGAACGCTTCGCGATGGCGGCGATCGGCGTGCTGCAGATCGCGATCATGACCGGCGCAAGCACCCTCGCGCTCACCATGATCGAGGCGAGCCGGACCGTCCTCATCGCCTATTCAATGCCGATCTGGGGCATGCTCCTGAGCTTTGTCGTCCTGGGCGAACGCGTCACGGCACCGATGCTCGCTGGCATCATTCTTGGCTTCGCCGGGTTGGCGATCCTCTGTGCGCCCTGGGTTATGGACTGGACGAGCGGAAGCGCCCTCCTCGGCTCGGGGTTGGCGCTCGGCGGCACCCTCGCCTGGGCGCTCGCCTCCGTCCTCTACCGTACTCACCGCTGGAGGTCGGATTTCTGGTCGCAGATCTTCGGGCAGCTCGTCGCGGCCATGGTGCTGCTCGCGCCGGCGGCATTCTTCCTGGAGCGGCAACCGATCACTTACACGATGACCTTCGGCGCGGTCCTTTTCTGGAACGCCGTCGTGCCGACGATCATCGCGTTCTATTGCTGGGCGCGGGCGCTCGACCGTCTCGCCGTAGCAAGGGCGAGTCAGGTCCTCCTGATGTCGCCGGTCTTCGGTGTCCTGTTGAGCGCGGTCGTACTCGACGAGGCCCTCACGCCGGCACTCATCGTGAGCGGGGCGCTCATCCTCCTTGGAGCGGTGCTCTCGAACCTGCCGCGATCGGTTGCCGCCCAGCCCGCCCGCGTATGACGGGTTCGTCGGAAAGGGGTTTCGCCATGACCCGACTCGAACCGAAGCTGCACGCCCGTAGGAACACCATCTTCTCGCGGCAAACGGTTTCGCGCTCCCCGGCGATCGGCCGTGCCGGAGCGGTCGCCGCGGCGCGGCGCGCGAGTGTGGAGGCCGCGCTTTATATGCTGGAGCGCGGCGGGAACGCCGTGGATGCCGCCATCGCGGCTGCTTTCGTCGCCGGCGTCATCGAGCCGATGGAAACAACACTTGCGGGTTCCGGCTTCATGCTCGTTTCGGAGCCGCAGGGCGCCGTACATGCGATCGAGTTCCCGCCCCGGGCGCCGTCCGCCGCGAGCCCGACCATGTTCGAGATCGACACGTCACGGGCGCTCGATCGAGGCCTCGGGGTCTCGGTCGTCGTCGGCGACAAGAACGTCGCCGGCGCGACGGCGGTAGGCGTGCCCACGACGATCGCCGGGCTGCTGGCGGCCCAGGAGCACTTCGGCCGGCTTGAGCGCGCCATCGTCATGGCGCCCGCGATCCGCGCCGCCTATGACGGTTTCGAGATCGACTCCTACTTCGCGCTCGAGGCGCTCGCCAATCTAGAAGCGCTGAGAGCCGACCCCGGCGCCTCGAGCCTCTATCTGCACCGGGGGCTTCCTCCCGTGCCGCCGCACCTCGGCGGCACGACGCTTGGGGTCGCTTCCCTCCTCAAACAGCCGCAGCTCGGGCGAACCCTGGAACTGGTTTCGTCGCAGGGGCGCCGCGGATTCTATGAGGGCGAGACCGCGACAGCGTTGGTGGAGACGGTCCGGAGTGGCGGCGGCGTGCTATCGACGCAGGATCTCGCGGCCTGCCATCCGCTCGTCGGACGAGCGCGCCGCCTTGTGTTTCGGGACTGCGAGGTCTGGACGCCGCGTTCGCCAAGCGGCGCCCTCACGCAGCTTCAGATCCTCAACATCTGGCAAGAGCTTCATCCCGCCGAGCCGCCGATGGAGGATTCGCCCGAGCGCCTTCGCGGTCTTGCCGAGGCGAGCTGGCACGCTTTTGCGGATCGCTATCACTGGCTCGGCGACCCGGACGTCGTGCCGGTCCCAGAAGCAGGCCTCCTCTCGCCGGATTACGCCCGGAGCATCGCGCGGGCAATCCGCGACCGCGAGCCGCCGCCGCGCGCGTTGCCGGAACAGGGGCTTCCATGGGAGTATTTCGCGAGCGTCGCCGCGCACGACCCATGGGCATTCCAGGACAGGTCGAAGCGTCCAAGCTGGCGGCCCATGGGCGCGACAGAGGCGGCGGCCGGAACGACTCATGTCTCCGTCCTCGACGGGAATGGCCTAGCGGTATCGATCACTCATACCGCCGCGAACCACTTCGGCGCGAAGGCGGTCTGCCCCCGAACGGGCCTCCTCCTCGACGCCGCGATGGGCTGGTTCAACGCGCGGGTCGGGGCGGCGAACAGCATCGCCCCATCGAAGCGCCCGCTCGCCAACATGGGGCCCATGATCATCACCCGGGACGGCCGAGCGCTTGCTGCGCTAGGCGCACCGGGGGGCCGCCGCATCATCCACGCGGTCGTCCAAGTTCTCCTCAACATCGTCGAGCGCGGCATGGGCGCCCAGGACGCGGTCGATGCGCCGCGCCTCGACGCAAGCGGATCGACGCTCCTCGCGTCGGAGCGGCTAGCCGACGTCGCGGCGGCCCTTCGCGAGGCCGGCGTGCCGGTCGCACTTGTCGCGGACGAGCACGAGCCCTTCGGCTATGAATTGGCGCGGCCGGTCGTCGCTATGCGCGATCACGATGGGCGGTCGAGCGCCGCGATCGATCCCTTGACGCGCGGCACGACGGCCGCGCTCTGAACTACGCATCACCATAAGTATGGCCGTCTTTCACATCGCAGCAGGTCGAGTGAGATGCTGACCGTGAGGCATGCGGCTGCCGGTCATGCCCTCTCCCGCACGCGTCTGATCGCTAGGTGTTCTTTCTTCAGGGCGCGCGCGACCTCCCGGCCCTTTCCAAAGCGATCGCGAACTATGGTCTGCGCGATTCGCCGCAAGGAGCGGCAGGCGACGCTCTGGTCCCGAAGCCGTGACTCCGCGCGTCGGCGGTCCGACCAATCAACCCGCGGAAAATGCGGCGTTCAGCTATCGATCGTCCATTGTTGGCCTGAGGTGATCCATGCCGCCTTTCGAGCACCTGTTCGAGCCTCTGAACCTCAGAGGTCACGAAATCCGCAATCGGATCCTTTCCACGGGGCATCAGACCTATCTTGCTAAAGGTGGCCTCGTTTCCGAAGATCTTGTCGCCTATCATGAGGCCCGGGCTCGGGGCGGAGTCGGGCTCATCATTGCGGAGGCGGCGCGGTTTCATCCGACGGCACTAAGCGAGTCTCCCGAAATCGTCGTTACCACCGACGCCTGCATACCCGGTTACCGAATGCTGGCCAAGGCAGCCCATCAGTACGATGTGAAACTCTTCGGTCAGCTCTCCCATTCGGGACGGCTCTCGAGGCGAATGTCGGGGGGGCTTCGGGGCGTCGCCTATGCTCCCTCCGCCGTGCCCGACAATCGCTTTCATACGATGCCGCGCGAACTACCGGCGGAACTCATTGAAGAGCTGATCGAGGCTTGCGGCGCCGCCGCGGCGCGCTTCGCAGAGGCCGGGCTCGACGGCATCGAGCTTGTGTCGAGCCACGGCCTGCTGTTCGCGCAGTTCTTGAACCCATCAACCAACCGCCGCGCCGACGCGTATGGCGGCTGCCGCGAGAACCGGATGCGCTTTCTCGTCTCCTGCCTTGAGGTCGTCCGCCGGAGGGTCGGCGACGGACTCGTGCTGGGGATCCGGATCTCAGCGGAAGAAGTCGAGCCCGATGGCCTCGAGGCGGAGGAGGTCACTGCAATTTGCCTAGAACTCGCCCAGCGGGGCGCCGTCGATTACGTGAACACGACGGTCGGCTCGATGGCAGGCCTCGGCGGATCGATACACGTCGTGCCCCCCATGGAGGTGAAGACCGCCTATGTGGCACCGAGGGCGGGCTCGCTGCGTGCCGCGATCGGTCTGCCCGTCTTCGTCGCGGGACGTATCAACCAGCCGCAGATCGCAGAACAGGTGCTCGTCGCTGGGCAGGCCGACATGTGCGGGATGACTCGCGCCCTGATCTCGGATCCTGAAATGCCCAATAAGGCCCGCGCGGGCCTCACTGACGACATACGGGCGTGCATTGCATGCAATCAAGCGTGCATCGGGCACTATCACGCGGGCTACGGCATTTCTTGCATCCAGAACCCGGTGACCGGGCGCGAGCGCGCCCTCAGCCTGCCCGGAGTGACAAAGAAGCGGCGGCGCGTCTTGGTTGGCGGCGGCGGGCCGGCTGGCATGAAGGCGGCGGTTACTGCCGCCGAGCGTGGCCATGAGGTTCTGCTATATGAGGCTGGGGGACAGCTCGGCGGCCAGGCGCTTCTCGCTCAGCTCCTACCGGACAGAGCCGAATTTGGGGGGCTTGTCACCAATCTCGTCCGAGAGATCGAGCGGGTTGGAGTCGAGGTACGGATGGCCACGCCGGTCACTCGCGGCCTAGTCGAGGAGCTTCGTCCCGAAGCGATCGTGGTTGCGACGGGCGCTCGTCCCTTCAGTCCGGAACTTGAGGGGAAGGAGGACAGTCATGTCGTCGATGCCTGGTCGGTGATCCGGGCCGACGCGAATCCCGGATCTCGCGTGCTCGTCGCCGATTGGAAATGCGACTGGATCGGGATGGGCGTAGCTGAGAAGCTCGCTCGTGATGGTCGGCACGTGCGGCTCGCGGTAAATGGGATAGCGGTGGGGCAGAACCTCCAAATGTATCTGCGGGACTTATGGGCAGCAAAGCTTCACGAACTCGGCGTCGAGGTGATTCCCTATGCCCGCCTTTTCGGGGTGGACGGCGAAACGGCTTACCTGACCCATATAGTCTCAGGTAAGCCGATCGTCTGCGAGGAGGTCGACACCGTCGTTCTCTCGCCGGGCGGCACGCCGGACACGCAACTCGAGGCCGAGCTGCGCGACCTGGACATCCCCGTTCATCTCGCCGGCGATTGCCTGTCGCCGCGCTCGGCCGAAGAAGCGGTCTACGAGGGCCTGCTGGCCGGTCGCGCGGTCTGATGCTCACCGGCGGCCATTCATACGAACCAGCGCAACGGAGGAAGCCTTGACGCAGGATCGCGACATGCTGCTTGGCTGGATCGAGGCCGAGCGTGACGACATTTTAGGTTTCCTGCAGGGTTTCCTGCGGGAGAAGGGGCCGAACCCACCGGGCGACACCCGCTCGACCGCCGCCTACGCGCAGCGGTATCTCCAAGAGCGCGGCCTCACCTATGAGGTGATCTCGCCTCATCCCGAGATGCCGAACATCGTCGCAAGCTTCGAGGGCGCCCGGGCCGGCAAGCACTTGGTTCTCAATGGGCATATGGACGTCTTTCCGGTGGCCGACGACGGTGCCGGGTGGACTCGCGATCCCTGGGGCGGCGAGATCGTCGACGGCAAGATCTACGGGCGCGGCGCCTGCGATATGAAGGCCGGCACGACCGCGTCGATCATGACGTACGCTCTCCTTTCGCGGCTGCGCGACCGCATCGGGGGCCGCGTCACCCTAACGCTCGTGTCGGATGAAGAGACCTTCGGCCCGTGGGGCGCCCGCTATCTCATGGAGCATCACCCGGAGGTCCATGGCGACTGCCTGCTCAACGGGGAGCCGAGCGGCCCCGAGTCGATTCGCTTCGGAGAACGCGGGCCCCTTTGGATTGAATTCTCGGTCCGCACGCCGGGCGCGCACGGGGCCTACGTGCATGCGAGCGGGAGCGCGACCAAGATCGCCATGAGGCTCGCAGCCGAGCTGGAAGCGCTCACCGCGCTCGAGGGGCGCCTCTCGGACAACATCCAACGTGCCGTTGATGAGGGGCGACCCACTATGGATCGAATGATGGGAGCCGGCGCGGGCGATCTCGTGCAGCGCGTCACGCTCAACATCGGCCGAATCCAGGGCGGCGTGAAGGTCAACATGGTGCCTTCGAGCTGCACCTTCGAGGCGGACCTGCGCCTGCCGCTGGGCCTCGGCAAGGCCGACCTCCTGCCGAAAGTCGCGGAGATCGCCGCGCGTTATCCTGAGGTGACCTGGCGCGAGATCAGCGGCTCCGAGCCGAGCTGGTGCGATCCGAACCATGAGATGGTCGGCATCATCCAAGACAATGTCGAGGCATTCGG
>JAQSVY010000283.1 GCA_029266935.1 Burkholderiales bacterium | reverse complement strand
CCCCGAGGGCGAGAGGTTGAACTCATGGTAAGCGGGCGCGTCCGCGGGGGCGACGAAGATTTCGCAGCAGGTGTGCTCCCATAGCCCGGACACGGCGCGAGGCACCCGCGGCTCAGGGATGCGCAGGCGTTCGAGGTTGCCTTGCAGAAGGAATTTCAGCGACAGGCCGCCTGCCCTCCGTTCGATCCCCGCCTGCAGCCTGTGCACCGCGCCCGGGGCGCTCTGGGGGTGGTAGACCAGGGAGTGCACAGGGCCAAGCGTACCGTTAACTTGCGCACTACCGCACAAAGTAATCGCTTAATGCAGCAGGCGGCCCTGGCGGCCTTCGGCGACGGTCGTTGCGCCTCGCGTCAGCGGCGATACCTTGGCGCTCGCAGGAAGGAACATCGACACCGTCGTGCCGGCCCCGAGCTCGCTGCGGATTTCCGCGCCGCCGCCGGCGTGCGCGCAGAAGCTGTGCACCTGGCTCAGCCCCAGCCCCGTCCCGTGTCCCGCGGGCTTGGTGGTGAAGAACGCCTCGCGCGCGCGGTCACGGACTTCCGCGCTCATACCCGGTCCATGATCCGAGACCGAAATGACGGCATAGCCTTGCGGGTGGCGCTCCGGGCGCTCCACGGGCTCGCCGCGGCGGGCGCGGATCTCCAGGGTTCCCTGATGACCGAGCGCGTCGCGGGCGTTTGCCACCAGATTGATGAGCGCCATTTCGAGCTCGGTGCGGTCCACTTCGATGGCCGGCGTCTCGGCGTCCACCTGAAGCTCGATCGTGATGCCTCTGCCCGCTGTTGTTTGCAGGATCTCGCGGACGTCTTCGAGCGCAGCCTGGGGATATAGGACCTCCGGCGAGGGCGCCTGCCTTCTCGAGAAGGTCAGCAGCCGGCGCGTCAGGCGACTGCCGGTCTTTACCGCGCGCACGATGGTGGCGAGTTCCGGGCGCACGGACGACGGCGCCCCGGGCGGGCGAAGCAGCTCGGCGCTGTTGGCCACCACCGTCAGCAGATTGTTGAAGTCGTGCGCCAGCCCCCCGGCGAGCTGGCCGAGTGCGTCGAGCTTCTGCGCGTGGCGCAGCGCCTCCTCGGCGCCGAGGCGCTGTTGCGTCTCCTCCTCGAGTCGTCGCCTCGCCTGCATCTCGCTGCGGGTCCGAAGCAGTGCCAGCCAGGAGACGAGCACGAGCGCGAGTGTCACCGGCAGCACGATCGCGCTGAGGAGCAGCATCTGCCGCCGCCACTCGGCGAGCAACGCCGCGCTGTGCTGCGCGACGGCGACGAAGAGGGGATGCCGACCCACCCGACGAAAGGCGGCGTAGCGCCCGTCCTCGCGCACGAATACATGCCCGGTGAGGATGCCGTGCGGCGAGGCGCCCTTCATGGCGCGCAGCAACTCGCTGCCCTCGGGCAGCGTCACGGCGCCGAGCGCGGGCGGCCAGCTCGCGACAATGAAGCCGTCTTGCGTGACGATGGCGGCGCTCGAGCGGCTCTTGCCCTCGGTGAGCTGCCGATAGAAATCGCTGAAGTAAGACGAGGCTACCGTGAGCTCCACGCTGCCCGGCGCGTGGCCGGTCGCCGATGCGCGCGACCTCGTGCTTCTGAGCTGCGCCTCGCCGGTCATCGGATCCAGCGCCAGCATTCGCCCGGGCTCGCTCGCCGGTCCGCGGCGGAATGGAAGCGTCGAGACCAGCAGGCGGCCTTCGGCATTCCACACCGACAGCGCATTCAGGTGCGGCAAGCGCACCAGGATGGCACGCGCGAGATCGCTCAGCTCCTGCTCGCGCGCCTGCACGCGCGCGTCGTCGTCGTCCTTCAGCAGGTCCACCATCTGCTGCATCACGACCTCGTTGTGGTCCATGATGCGCAGCGCATGCCTCTCGGCGTTGAGCGCGAGCTCGTCGAGCGATGCCTCGGCCGCCGCGATCGAGTCGCCGTAGGTGGTCCAGGCCGCCACGGCGAGAAAGAGCAGCGGCAGAACGCCCGCCAGCACGACCGCGACACGCATGAGACGGAGCGAATGCTCGTCGCCTGTTTTCATCGGACTGCGCTCCCTGGTTCTTTGCTGCTTCTTCGAGCAGAGAGTAGCGATGGAGCTGCGTCCGCGCCATCGCGGCTGTGGCACGCGCGCAACGTCGGGGCTCGGCGACGCGAGACACGGCAACCGGGAAGGGAAACGAGTCCGTCGGCGCCGCCTTGCGGTCGGCAGCGGGACCGGAGTAGCCTGCGCGATGGCATCGGCGAGCAAGCCGCTGAACGGCATGCTTCTTCTTGCGGCCCGACTGCTGGCGCTCTGCTGCCTCCTCATGCCCGGCCCGGCCGCGCTTGCCGTGCGCCTCGAGATTCCGCTGCGCGTGCCCCTAGAGCCGATCCGCCAGGCGCTCGGCACGCAGCTCGCTGGCTCGCCCGCCGGTAAGAACACGATCTACCGGGAAGGTCCGTGTCGGTATCTGAACCTGGGCACGCCCCGGCTCGAAGCGCATGATGGAAGGTTGCGCCTGACCGGGCCCGGGTCGGCGGCCTATGGCCTGGAATTGGTCGGCAGTTGCCAGAACGCCGCGGTCTGGCAGGGCTCGATGCAGTTCACGCTCGTGCCGCAGCTCGATAGCGCCGGGCGCCTGCGCGTGCGCATCGTCGATTCCACGCTCACCGATGGTGGCGGCAGCACGCCGGCGCTTGGACTGATCTGGGACCTGAGCAAGCGTCACGTGCATCCGCGCCTGCAGCAGTTCAGCTACGACCTCGGCGCCGTGCGCGCGGCGCTGCTCGACATCGTGCGCAGCGTGGCGCCGCCGGAGCGCAGCGCCGAGTTGGAACTCGCGATCGCGCAACTGCAGCTGCTCGAGCCGCGCGTCGAGCGCACCGGCATCGTCGTGCCGATGGCCATCGAGATTCCCGATGCCTGGGTCGCGGCGCCGCCCGTCACCGCGCCCGCGGCGCCGCTCACCGAAGCCGAGCTCGACGCGCTGGACCAGGCGCTGCAGCCCTGGGAT
>JAQSVY010000282.1 GCA_029266935.1 Burkholderiales bacterium | reverse complement strand
GCGTGTTCACTACTCACTACTTGAGATCCTGCGCGCGCACTGTAACACAATGGCGGCGATGACCGCGGCGCTGCGCATCCTCAACGAAATCTTCGGCTACCCGGCATTCCGCGGGCAGCAGGCGGAGGTAATCGCGCACGTCGCGGGCGGCGGCGACGCGCTGGTGCTGATGCCCACCGGGAGCGGCAAGTCGCTGTGCTACCAGATCCCGGCGCTGCTGCGCGAAGGCATGGCGGTGGTGGTCTCGCCGCTCATCGCCCTGATGCACGACCAGGTGGCGGCGCTGGCGGAGCTCGGGGTGCGCTCGGCATTCCTCAACTCCACCCTGAGCGGCGCCGAGGCCGCGGCGGTGGAGGCGCGGGCCCGGCGCGGCGAGCTCGATCTCCTGTACGTCGCGCCGGAGCGCCTGATGATGGGGCACTGCCTGGCGCTCCTCGCGCAATGCCGCCTGGCGCTGATCGCGATCGACGAGGCGCATTGCGTGTCGCAGTGGGGGCACGACTTCCGCCCGGAGTACCTGCAGCTCGCCGTGCTGAACGAGCGCTTCCCCGGCGTGCCGCGCGTCGCCCTCACGGCGACCGCCGACGCGCAGACGCGCGCCGAGATCCTGGAGCGGCTCGGGCTCGGCGAGGCGCGGGTGTTCGTCTCGAGCTTCGACCGGCCGAACATCCGCTACCGCATCGTGGAGAAGGACGACGCGCGCCGCCAGGTGCTCGACTTCATCCGCGCCGAGCATGCCGGGGAGGCCGGCATCGTCTATTGCCTGTCGCGCCGCAAGGTGGATGAGGTTGCGGCATTTCTCTCATCTCAGGGAATGACAGCGCTGCCCTATCACGCCGGCATGGACGGCGAAGCGCGCCGGCGCCACCAGGAGCGCTTCCAGCGCGAGGACGCCGTGGTGATGGTGGCGACCATCGCCTTCGGCATGGGCATCGACAAGCCCGACGTGCGCTTCGTCGCGCACCTCGACCTGCCGAAAAGCGTCGAGGGCTACTACCAGGAGACCGGCCGCGCCGGCCGCGATGGGCTGCCGGCGGACGCGTGGATGGCCTATGGGCTGCAGGACGTAGTGCAGCTGCGCCGCATGATCGACGAGTCGCAAGCGGGCGAGGCGCACAAGCGCATCCAGGCGGCGAAGCTCGACGCGATGCTCGGCCTTTGCGAGACGGCGGAATGCCGGCGCGTGCGGCTGCTCGGCTACTTCGGCGAAGCCTCCGCTCCGTGCGGCAACTGCGACACCTGCCTCGACCCGCCCGCGACGTTCGACGGCACGGAAGCCGCGCAGCAGCTCATTTCCTGCGTGTACCGCACCGGCCAGCGCTTTGGCGCGTTGCACGTGATCGACGTACTGCGCGGCGAGGCGACCGCCAAGGTGACGAGCCGCGGGCACGAGCAGCTTTCCACCTTCGGCATCGGCGCCGTGCGCAGCGGCCGCGAATGGCGCGCCATCGCCCGCCAGTGCATCGCCCTCGGCCTGCTCCAGGTCGACCACGACGCCTACGGCGCGCTCAAGCTCACCGTCGAGAGCCGCGCGGTGCTCAGGGGCGAGCGCCGCGTCTCGCTGCGGGCATGGAAGGAAGGAAGAAGAATCGCCCGATCCAGGGCTCCTCGGGAAGCAATGTCCCCGGACAACCACAGCCTCTTCGAGAGGCTGCGCGCCTGGCGCGCCGACGCCGCGCGCAGCCATGGCGTGCCGGCGTACGTGATCTTCCACGATGCAACGCTGGCCGAGATCGCCCGCACGCGGCCGGCCTCGCTCGACGCGCTGCGGGGCATCAGTGGCGTAGGCGCGCGCAAGCTCGATGCCTACGGTGCGGACATTGTCGGCCTGGTGGTACGGCACCGCGCAGGCTGATTCGCCGGCGGGGTCCCGGGCTTTTGGGCGGCAGGTATAGTCTGACGCTCGTTTAATCAGAGGATCGGAAATGCCAACCCGCATGGTCTCGCTCGCCCTTGCCCTTGCCGCTGCCGGCCTGGGCATGGTGTCCATCGTCCCACAGGCAAGTGCCCAATCCACCGCCTATCCGAGCAAGCCGATCCGCGTCATGATCGGCTCGGGGGCCGGCGGCCTCGCCGACGTCACCACGCGCTTGGTCGGACAGAAGCTCACCGACCGGCTCGGCCAGCCGGTGGTGGTCGAGAACCGCCCGAGCGCGGGCGGTATCCTCGCCACGCAGGCGGTCGCCACCGCGGCGCCCGACGGGCATACGCTCATGGTCATGGTCACCGGCAATGCGGCGTCGAAGTCGCTGCTCAAGACGCTGCCCTACGACCTGGAGAAGGATTTCGCGCCGATCACCAGCGTCGCCTTTTTCGACCTGCTGGTGCTGGTGAAGGGCGACTCGCCGCTGAAAACCATTGCCGATGTGGTGGCGCTCGCGAAGACGAAGCCCGGCGGCCTCAACATCGCCACCACGAGCACCGGCAGCGTGCAGAACCTCACCGGGCACCTTCTGGTCGCCGCGACCGCCGTAAAGGCGAACATCATCACCTACAAGACCTCGGGCGACATGCTGGGCAGCGTGCTGCGTGGCGACACCGAGTTCGCCATCGACGCCTATACGAGCCTGAAGGCAGCGATCACGGCGAAGCAGCTCCGTCCGATCGTCTCGACCGGGCCGGCACGCTCGCAGCTCCTCGCGGAGGTGCCGACCATGAAGGAAGCGGGCTACAAGGACTTCGAGATGATCGGCTGGAACTCGCTCTTCGCGCCGGCGGGCACGCCGCCGGCGACGATCGCGCTCCTCAACCGGCACGTGCGCGAGATCCTCGCGCTTCCCGACGTGCAGCAGCGCTTCCTCGACCTCGGCGTCGAGGCGAAGGCGAGCACGCCGGAGGAGATGGGGCAGCTCTTCAAGGGCACCATCGGCAAGTTCGCCGACGCGGTGCAGCGGGCGGGCATCCAGAAGCAGTGAACGTCGCGCCGCTGGTCGACACGCACTTCCACGTCTACACGCGCGACATGCCGCTCAGCGC
>JAQSVY010000281.1 GCA_029266935.1 Burkholderiales bacterium | reverse complement strand
TAGCGCATCGTATGCAGCGCGCATGTCGGCGAACTCGGTGGGCGCGCCGCCGGGCGGCACGCGGTGCGCGGCGAGCAGCGAATAGGTGGCGCGGTTCTCGTCGAAGGAAACGTCCGTGCGCCAGAGTAGGTTGCCCTTGTTGTAGAGCCGGCGGCGGTCGTCGTCGGGAAGGATGGCGCCGTTCTCGTCAAGGTTGCCTACGTCGACGAGCTCGAGGGACGGCAGCCGCGACCTCGACTTCGCCACCATGGTGAGCATTTTCATCTGCTGCAGTGGGCCCAGGCGCCGGCTGAAGGCGAGATGCTCCTCGTTGCTCGGCGGGCGCCCGCCCCGGATCACCAGCACGGCGTAGCGGTCCATCGCGGCGTGGAACTCATCTACCGCGATATCTTCGAGGCGCGCGCCGGTCACCTCGGCGGCGAACCGGGGATGCAGAGGCTGGGTTCTCACTTGCGCAAATGGTGTAGGAAATGTGCGCCGTCCTGCAAATCGCCGTCATCCATCTGCATGGGTCTCCTGTCGGGAACGTCCCTTGCTCGGTTGCGCAAAAACCCAAAGGAGGGATCTCTATGAGAGTCATGGTCGTTGGCATGATGAAAAATCCGGCACACGCACGCGAGGTGACGTATGCCCTGGCCGACGCCGGCTTCGAGCGCGAGGACATCGCGGGCGACGACGGCTTCATCGCCGGCCTCTACGACTGCGGCGTGCCGCTGCACGAGGCGCACGCCTACGCCGAGGGCGTGCGACGGGGCGGCGCGGTGGTGGCGGTGCTCGTCGGCGACGAGGCCGCCGCGAACCAGGCCGCGGTGATGATGAGCCGCCACGGCGCGCTCGACATCCGCAAGTGCGCCGAGGGGTGGAAACGGCAAGGCTGGAACGGCCGCTTCAACGCCGAGCCGGCCATCGAGGGCGAGACCTACACGCTGGTGTTTGGCGAATACCCCGTGGGCACCGGCCGCATCTATCGCAACCGCCGCCTCACCCGGCGAGCGGCCTGAAGAAGCGCTCGATTTCTGCCGCGAGCGCGGCCGGCTGCTCGAGCGCCGCGAAGTGCCCGCCCCTCTGCATCGCGCTCCACTGGCGGATGTCGGTGTAGGTCCGCGCCGCGAGCGAGCGCGGCGGCCGCAGGATCTCCTTCGGGAACTCGGCGTAGCCCATCGGCACGTCCACCGTCCTTCCCTCGGGAATTGGCCAGGGGCGGTGCATGCGCGCGTAGTACGGCCAGAACGACGAGCCGATCGCGCCGCTCAGCCAGTAGAGCGTGATATTGGCGAGCAGGTCGTCGCGACTCACCGCGTTCTCGATCACGCCGCCGCAATCGCTCCACCTGTGGAACTTTTCGGCGATCCAGGCGGCGAGTCCCGCGGGCGAATCGCTCAGCGCATAGGCGAGCGTCTGCGGCCGCGTGCCCTGGATCCACTGATAACCGGTCTCCTCCTTCAGCCATTGCGAGAGTTGCGCAAGGTAAGCTTTCTCATTTTCATTCGTCGTTTCCTGTTTCGGATCCCTTCGTACGGCCAGCAGGTTCAGGTGGATGCCGATGAGCTTCTCGGCGTGCGCGTAGCCCAGGCGCGAGGCGATGAAGGCGCCCCAGTCGCCGCCTTGCGCTGCGAAGCGCTCGTAGCCCAGCACTTCGGTCATCAGCTCGGCGAAGAGGTCAGCCATCTCCTCGGTGCCAAAGCGCGGCTGTCCCGGCGTGAAGCTGAGCGTGAAGCCCGGAAGCGAGGGGGCGACGACGGTGAAGCGCTCGGTCAAGTGCGGGATCAGCTCGCCGAACTCGAGGATCGAGCCCGGCCAGCCATGCATGAGCAGGAGGGGCGTGGGGTTCTTTCCCCTGCCCGGCGCGTGGATGAAGTGCAGGTCGATGCCGCGCATCGCCACCTTGTACTGGGGCCAGCGATTGATCCGCGCTTCGTGGACGCGCCAGTCGAAGGTGGTTTGCCAATAAGAGATCAGCGCCCTCAGGTAGGACAGAGAAGTCCCGGTTACCCAAGGCTCGAGCGGCGGCTCGTCGGGGAAGCGGGTGCGGGCAAGGCGCTCGCGCAGGTCGGCGAGGTCCGCCTCGGGCGTCTCCAGGTGGAAGGGGCGGGGCTTGGGCGGCATGAGCGCCAGTATCGGCGAAATACCGCATCGTTGCTCTCGAGCGTCGACATGTTCGAGAAGACCGACAACGATGTCTCAGCAGCTAAGCAGCCTCGCTAGCGCACCACCGCAGCGATCTCCGCCGCGGTGAGGAAGCCGTCCGCGTTCTGGTCGATCTGGTTGAAGCTGTTCGAGAGGCGCGGGTTCGGAAACGCCTCGCTGAACGTCAGCCGGCCGTCGCGATTCGTATCGAGGTCGCGGAAGGCCTGCGCACCTGGGGGCGCTTCGCTCGCCGCGCTGATGCCCTCCGCCGCCAGCGCCGGCGCGGAACAGGCGAGCGCAATGAGGCCAATCAGGATAGGTTTCATGCCTTGCCTTGATGGTTTCATGCCGTGGGCGGAGCAGGAAACATGCCGTGGTGATCGAGTGGCTGTGGATTCCCGTGACGCTGTGGGCGGCGTTAGCGCAGACGGTGCGCAACGCCGCGCAGCGGCACCTCACCGCCGAGCTCGGCACGCTCGGCGCAACGCTGGTGCGCTTCCTCTACGGCCTGCCGTTCGCCGCGCTGTGGCTCGGCGCCGTGGCGGCATGGAGCGGCGCGGCGCTGCCGGCGCCGAATGCCGCCTTCGTCGGCTGGGTGGCGCTGGGCGCGGTGAGCCAGATCGGCGGCACCGCCTTCCTGCTGCGCACGATGCAGGAGCGCAACTTCGCCCTTGGGGTCGCGTATTCGAAGACCGAGATCCTGCAGGTGGCGGTGTTCGGCCTCGCCTTCCTCGGCGACCCGCTCGGCGCGGCGTCCATCGCGGCGGTGATCTGCGGCACGCTAGGCGTGCTGCTGCTCTCGCCCGCGGGCTGGAACGGCGGCTGGGCCTCCCGCTCGGCGCTGCTCGGCCTTGC
>JAQSVY010000280.1 GCA_029266935.1 Burkholderiales bacterium | reverse complement strand
TGAGCACGTAGAGCAGCGACACGATGCTGGTGGTGGGGAAGTACACGTAGGCCTGCTTCGCGCCGGATTCGTACACCGCCTTGCCGAGGGGCATCGGCATGTGCTCGAGGTGGTGCGCCAGCGCCTCGTAGCTCTCCTCGGGCAGCGCGGCCAGCAGGCGGTTCGCCATCGGGGTAGTCGAAGGGCGCGGAAGGGGGGTGCTCATGTCACCGCCAATGCTACGCGCTTCGTGCGCCATCGAACATAGCGGGGCCCGACACCACCCTGAGGCTCGGCCTGCCCGGTTCGCTCCAGGCCACCGCGATGATGCGCTATGCGCGCCAGCGAGCAGACCGCCGCCGCCATAGGGCCGACACTGCGAAATGGCTACTGCGCAAACATTCCCCGGCATGAGCGAGCGAGTGTCGCGCGAGCTCGGCGCGATGCTCGATCGGTACGACTCGGCGCGGCTCGCGGCCGCGGCGCGGGTGCAGGCAGCGCAGGACGAGGAGGGCCTGTTCCTCGCGCAGTTCGTCGAGGTCGCGCGCAACGTGGTGCGCCCGGTGTTCGAGGCCGCCGGCGAGATCCTGCGCAGCCGGGGCCACGAGTTCAGCATCTCGGAGGACACGTTTGCCGCGCGCGGCGGCGGCAGCGCCGTCGAGGCCGCCATCCGCCTGCGCATTACGCCGGCGGGAATGGACAGGGTCATGCGCGGCGACGAGGACCTCCGCGCGCTCGCCTTCACGACGCGCCACTACAACAAGACGGTCTGCATCCGCAACGGCGCGGCACCCTACGAAGGCGCCGGCGAGAAGAGCGGCTACCCGCTCGCGCGCATCGACCGGAAGCTCATCGAGGACGAGCTGCTGAAGCTCATGGCGGCGCTGGTCGAGGGCTAGCGAGCGTCACCTCGAGCCGGTGCTCGCGCCGGTCGTCCACCAGCGCGATGACCTGCTCCGACTGGCCGGCGCGCTCATCGCGCACCACGGAGATCTGGTAGAGGGTCTCGCCGTAGCGGTAGCGCAGCTTGAACCCGGGCCAGTGCGCCGGCAGGCAGGGGGCGAGCCGCAGCTTGTCGCCTTCGCGCTTCACGCCCAGGAGCGATTCCACCGCCAGGCGATACATCCAGCCAGCCGAGCCGGTGTACCAGGTCCAGCCGCCGCGGCCGGTGTGCGGCGCGGCGGCGTAGACGTCTGCCGCTACCACGTAGGGCTCGACCTTGTAGGTGGCGATCGCCTGCGCGGAGCTCGCATGGTTGACCGGGTTGATCATGGCGAAGAGCTCCCAGGCGCGGTGGCTGTCGCCGAGCGCCGCGAATGCCATGGCCGCCCAGATTGCCGCATGGGTGTACTGCCCGCCGTTCTCCCGCACGCCGGGGACATAGCCCTTGATGTACCCGGGATTCGTCGCCGACTTGTCGAACGGCGGGTCGAGGAGCTGGACGAGCCCGTGGCTGCGGCGCACGAGGTGCCGGTCGAGCGCCTCCATGGCGAGGCGCGAGCGCTCGGGGCTGCCGGCGCCGGAGAGCACCGACCAGCTCTGCGCGATCGAGTCGATGCGGCATTCGTCGGCGGCGGCCGAGCCGAGCGGCGTGCCGTCGTCGAAGTACGCGCGGCGGTACCACTCGCCGTCCCAGCCGTGCGCCTCGGCGTTGCGGCGAAGCTGCTCGGCCTCGCTCGCGCAGCTCGCGGCGAACGCGGCGTCGCCCCGCGTGCGCGCGATCCCGGCAAAGCGCTCCAGCACGTCGTAGAGGAAGAAGGCGAGCCACACGCTCTCGCCGCGGCCTTTCGCGCCCACCTGGTCCATGCCGTCGTTCCAGTCCCCCGAGCCGATGAGCGGCAGCCCGTGCGCGCCGAAGCGCAGGCCGTGCCGGATGGCGCGCACGCAGTGCTCGTACAGGGTCGCGCTTTCGGCCGAGCGCGTGGGCAGGTCGTAGTAGGAGTCGTCCTCGGGGTTGACGGCGCGGCCCTCGAGGAAGTGCACCGGCTCGCCGAGCACCGCGGCATCCCCGGTGACGAGCACGTAGCGCGAGGCCGCCCAGGGCAGCCACAGGTAATCGTCCGAGCAATGCGTGCGCACGCCGCGTCCCGCGGGCGGATGCCACCAGTGCTGCACGTCGCCTTCGCGGAACTGGCGCGCCGCGCAGCGCAGCAGGTGCGCGCGTGCGAGGCGTGGCTCCGCATGCAGGAGCGCCATGACATCCTGCAGCTGGTCGCGGAAGCCGAAGGCGCCGCCGGACTGGTAGTAGCCGCTGCGCGCCCAGAGGCGGCACGCCAGCGTCTGGTACACGAGCCAGCCGTTCGCGAGCACGTCGAAGGACGCATCGGGTGTTTCGACCTGCACCGCGCCCAGCGTGCGCTCCCAATACCGCTCGACCCTCTCCAGCGCTGCGCGCGCCGGAACCGGTGCGTCGCCCGCGACGCCGAGCGTGAACACGATCTCGCGCTCCTCGCCGTCGGCGAGCTCGAGCACGACCTGCAGCGCGCCGCAGGGATCGAGCCCGGCGCCCACCTTGTTCGAGAGCTGCGCGCGGCGCATCGCGGCGGGATTGGCGAGCGTGCCGTTGCGGCCGAGGAACTCGGTGCGATTGCCGCTCACCCTTCGCGTCGCGTCGTCGACGTGGAAGAACGCCACGCGCTCGGCGAACTCGACGTTGTAGGGGTTGCGCGCGTGCAGCGCGTGGCTCGCCGCGTCGATCTCGGTAACCACATGCAGGGCGGTTTTCGGTCGCAGGTCGCCTAGCACCCATTCGACATAGCCGGTGGCCGAGAGCCGGCGCGCGCGTCCGGAGCGGTTGGCGACGCGCAGCACCGAGAACTTGACCGGCGCCTCGAGGTCGACGTACACGCGCAGCGTCGAATGGATGCCGGCCTCGTCGTGCTCGAAGACGCTGGTGCCGAAGCCATGGCGCGTGACGTAGGGCCCGGTGCCGGCGCAAGGCAGCGGCGTCGGCGACCAGAAAGCGCCGCTTTCCTCGTCGCGAAGATAGAACGCCTCGCCGCTCGCC